>NZ_JAPFCD010000060.1:0-30150 GCF_026153155.1 Photorhabdus aballayi
CTACTTATCCCTATAATCGATAATATTAACAGGCTTGTATAATACAGGAAATCAGGGTATTGGAATTCCCAAATATCATTCTTGAAATGATATTTTTCGAAGGGTATCTTTACAATGACCAGAATAAAGATGATTCCCTTCTGGATTATATTGAAGAATCCAGAGTATGAAGATTCAATGAGGAGGCGATTATGTTGTTAAAACGTGCTACAGCAACCAAGAAGAAGGCAACTCAGGCTGATTACGAGCGTAACCGCAAAAATAAAACCGCGATGGTTAATGCTTTCGTTGAAGCTAACAAAACCAAACATACGGAAAGTACCTGCTAACCAGTCCATTCATTTCAGTCTCAGTAGAAAGCCACCTTTAGATTAGAATAGGTGGCTTTGCTAACCCATAAAAAAACGACACCACAAATGTAAAATTTGCGGTGCAGTTTAGAATATGGCTTTCCTCTTTAATCAAAAAGCAATCTGCTCCATCGTTTGTAAAATTCTCTTATCAGAGACCGGATATGGCGTACCCAATTGCTGAGCAAACAAGCTGATCCGCAGTTCTTCAATCATCCAACGAATCTCTTGCACCTCAGGCAACTGTTTTTGTTGCAGTGATAATTTCGCCAGCCATTGTTGCCACTGTTGCTGAACATTTTCAACTCGCCCCATTTGCGCTCTATCTCTGTGCGGATCAATCGCTAATTTTTCAAGACGGCGCTCAATGCCTTGCAGATAACGCAGGACATCCGGCAAACGTTTCCAACCATTAGCGGTGACAAATCCTTTGAAAACCAAACCAGAAAGCTGCTCTTTGATATCCGATAACGCCAGAGCCAGAGAAATATCAATTTTCCCTTTAAGACGTTTATTAATCGCAAAAATCGTAGTGAGTATTTGCTCTACCTGCTTAGCCACTTCCACGACAGTATCGTTCAACTCAGCCCGCACTTTGTCCTGTAACTGAATAAAACCCTGCTCATTCCAAGCTGGCCCGCCATTCACTGCCATCAATTTATCCACGCCGCAAGAAATACAATCGTCAATCAAATCCAATACCTTGCCATAAGGATTAAAATAAAGTCCCAATTTGGATTTATTCGGCAATTTCTCATGTAAATATTTAATTGGTGAGGGAATATTGAGCAACAACAGCCGACGAGTGCCTTCCCACATGGCAATTTGTTGCTCCAACTCAGTTTCAAACAATTTGATACCGATACTCTCTTTTTCATCCACCAGCGCAGGAAATGCTTTGACAGAGTAGCCACCACGTTTTTGCTCATATCGTCCCGGTAATTCACCGAAACTCCAAATATGCAGCCCACTCTGTTCAATCCCATCATCGGCAACAGCGGAAAGTGTCTCCTGAACTTTCTCTTTCAAATGTAATTTCAGTGCAGATAAATCTTTACCCTCAGCGATAGTCCGATTCTTCTCTCCTACCACTCGAAATGTCATTTTGAGATGCTCTGGTACTTGCTCTAACTGCCAATCATCACGTGACACCGTAACACCAGTCATCCGCCGTAACTCTTTCTCAAAGCTATCTAACAAGGTCGATTGTGGTTGAGGTACCCGCTCCATAAATGCCTGAGCATAGTTTGGCGCCGGGACAAAATTACGACGAACCGGCTTTGGCAATGATTTAATCAGCGCAACAACTAAATCATAACGAATACCTGGGATCTGCCAATCAAATCCTTCATCCTTAACCTGATTCAACACCGGCAGCGGAATATGAACTGTCACGCCATCAGCTTGCGTGCCCGGCTCAAACTGGTAGCTAAGCCGTAATTTCAGTGTCCCCTGATACCAATAATTAGGGTAATCCAACGCGCTGATTTTATCGGCATCACCTTTGATCAACATATTTTTTTCAAAGTTGAGCAAATCCGGTTGCCCTTTGTTTATTTTCATCCACCAGCGATCAAAATGGCGAGCAGAAATCACATTCTGAGGTATCCGTTGATCATAGAAACTAAACAAGGTTTCATCATCCACCAAAATGTCACGACGACGGGATTTATGTTCTAACTCCTCAATTTCCTCACGTAATTTCAGATTCGCTCGGAAAAATGCATGTCGAGTTTGCCAATCACCTTCCACCAGCGCATGGCGGATAAACAATTCGCGACAAAGCATTGGATCAATTTTGCTGTAATTAACCTGACGACTAGCCACAATCGGCAAACCATATAAAGTGACTTTTTCCTTCGCCATTACCGCACCCTGAGATTTTTGCCAGTGCGGCTCGCTATAATGATATTTCACCAGATGCCCGGCTAACGGTTCAACCCATTCAGGTTCTATCCGCGCAGCAATCCGCCCCCACAAGCGACTCGTTTCAACCAATTCCGCCGCCATTGACCATTTAGGCGGCTTCTTGAATAAGCCAGAACCCGGAAAAATAGCAAAACGCGCATTACGCGCACCGGTATATTCCTGTTTATCTGTATCTTTTTGGCCAATATGGGATAACAGCCCAGAAAGTAACGCAGTATGAATACTACGGTAATCTGCATCCTGACTATTTACCGACAGACCAATTTCTTTCACAACCTGTCGTAACTGAGTGTATATATCCTGCCACTCTCTGACTCTCAGGTAATTAAGATAATCTTGATGGCAAAGCTTGCGAAATTGTGAAGAAGAGAGTGCCTTTTGCTGCTCTTTTAAAAAATCCCATAATTTCAGAAATGCAATAAAATCGGAGTCTTTATCAGCAAATCGACGATGCTTCTCATCAGAAGCCTGCTGTTTCTCCAGTGGTCTCTCTCTTGGGTCCTGAATAGACAGCGCAGAAGTGATGACCATCACTTCACGCACACAACCATGATGACGAGCTTCCAATACCATACGCGCCAACCGAGGATCAACCGGGAGTTGTGCAAGTTGTCGCCCAATTGATGTAAGACGGTAATTACCCTTAGCCATTGCGTTCTGATCAATAGTGTTCTGGTCAATAGCCCCAAGCTCTTCCAGAAGCCGAACACCATCCTGAATATTACGTTTATCAGGCGGTTGCACAAATGGAAATGCGCTAACATCCCCAAGACCAATTGCCGTCATTTGTAGAATAACCGATGCCAGGTTAGTACGCAGGATTTCTGGATCAGTAAACTCCGGCCGAGATAGGAAATCATCTTCTGAATATAGTCGGATACAGATTCCATCAGACACACGTCCGCAACGCCCTTTCCGCTGATTAGCCGACGCCTGTGATATTGGCTCAATCGGCAACCTCTGTACTTTTGTTCGGTAACTGTAACGACTGATACGAGCATATCCGGTATCAATCACATATTTAATTCCCGGTACCGTCAACGAGGTTTCTGCCACGTTAGTTGCCAGTACAATTCTCCGTCCCGTATGTGACTGGAAAATTCGGTTCTGATCACTGTTCGAAAGACGCGCAAATAGCGGCAGTACTTCGGTATGACGCAGATTCAGTTTATTCAGCGCATCGGCTGTATCGCGAATCTCCCGCTCACCACTCATAAAGATCAGAATATCCCCAGGCCCTTCCCGGTTAAGTTCATCAATAGCATCAATAATTGCCTCAAGCTGATCTCGCTCTCCGTCATTATCTTCACCCATGACCGGACGATACCGCACTTCTACCGGATAGGTACGGCCAGAAACTTCAATAATTGGCGCATGATTAAAATGGCGGGAAAAACGCTCAGGATCGATAGTCGCCGAGGTAATAATCACTTTCAAATCAGGACGTTTTGGCAGCAACTGACGCAAATAACCCAGAATAAAATCAATATTCAGACTACGCTCATGCGCCTCATCAATAATGAGCGTGTCATACTGTTTAAGCAGCCTGTCATTTTGCAGTTCCGCCAGCAAAATACCATCGGTCATCAGCTTAACCAACGTATTGTCGCCCACATGATCACTAAAACGGACTTTATAACCGACAGCAGAACCCACTGAGGTTTCCAATTCTTCCGCCAGACGATTGGCAACCGCGCGCGCAGCCAATCGACGGGGTTGAGTATGACCTATCAGGCCTTTTATTCCCCGACCTAATTCAAGACAAATTTTCGGGATCTGTGTTGTTTTACCCGAACCGGTTTCACCGGCAATAATGACAACCTGATGGTCACGAATAGCTTTATAGATATCATCTTTCTTCTGGCTGACGGGCAAGTTTTCTGGATATTTGATCGTTGGACAAGCAGCCTGACGGTTAATGATTTTCTGAGACTCTTTCACTTATATTGATCCTTGTAACTTCTTAACTTTACTGATTAGCCAGCTTTTGTTGATGACATAGTTCTTATTGATGACATAGTTCTTATCGATGACATAGTTCTTATTGGCAACATGTTTTTATGAACAACATATAGTAGCACATCCCATTTATGGGCAATAATTTCGGCGGACATTCTCCCACCACGCTATATCAACATAGGTAAAAGTTTTTCAATAAATTTGAATACTGAGCTCTAAATATTGCTCTATTACCAGAAGATAATAACTCATAGAATGACTATATCGTGATTAACAAGTGAATTACCAAAAGTTAATTTAAGGAATAAAAATGAGTAAAGTTCTGGTTCTTAAATCCAGCATTATGGCGCAGCACTCACATACTAACCAAATGGCAGATTTCTTCATTGAAAAATGGCAAACCAATCATGCTGATGACCGCATTAAGATACGTGATTTGGCCGCGCAACCCATTCCTGTTCTGGATAATGAACTGGTTCATGCATTACGCCCAAGTGGCAATGAAATGACTGTTCGCCAAAAAGAGGCGTTAGCACTATCTGACGAACTGATTACGGAATTGCAGGATAATGACGTTATTGTTATAACCGCGCCTATGTACAACTTCCACATTCCAACCCAATTGAAAAACTATTTTGACCTGATAGCCCGTGCTGGCGTGACTTTCCGTTACACCGAAAATGGCCCTGAAGGTCTGCTAAAAGACAAACGGATAATCATTCTGACCAGCCGGGGCGGCATCCATAAAGACGGCCCTAGTGATCTGTTGGTGCCTTATCTGCGCCTGTTCCTCAGTTTCATTGGCCTCACTGATGTAGAGTTTGTATTTGCCGAAGGTGTAGGGTTAAGCCCTGATGCCGCCAATCAAGCGCAACAAACTGCTCGTGAAATTTTAGAAGCAATCGCTTCCTAATCGCCACGTTTTTGTTCATAATTCATACATTACCTATATTTTTATATTGCTGTTTTTTGCGCGTCATCCGACGCGCTTTTATTTCTTTAACCATTTACCATTAATACCAAGCACATACTCACCAGATTCAGCTCTGCTCACCAGTTTTTCACCAGTCAGTTTAGCCACTTGCTTTGTAGAAATATTATTGCTAGCCGCAATTTCTGCGTATTTTTTCTCACGAGCCTGGTTAATCTCTGTCACCAAAGCCTGTGCCTGACTATCTGCTTTCACTATAGCCAGATAACCACTGAAAGTTTCACCAACTAACCCTTTCTGCTTTGCCTCATTCAGGGTCATTCCTCCAACGAAAGCACTGAACAATGCGCTAGCCAATAACAATATTCCCATACCTATCTTCTTCATAATGCCAACCCCTTAGAATAAGCCCGCGTTATTCTTGAGCATCTCTTCAACTTGTCTGTCTATTTTTATCTGAATTTCATGCTCAATTTTGACATTCATATTAATATTAATGGGCTTTTCAGGTGTTGCCACTTCAAGGCGTATACAACCTGACAGTATTAAGGACCCTATTGATAGTAAGAACAGCTTCGTTCTGGTTTGTTTTGTCATTTATCACTCCCATTTAATACAGATACATTCTGCTGTAACCAATCTTCAAGATTGTTGCCAAACCGTAAGCTACGCCATAAGTGAAAGATATTCTCTTCATGACGGTAATTCAGCTTGACTTGCCGTTTTTTATCTCTTAATGAATTAACACCTTGAATTTCAGCATTAAGTGCCAAAACCCCTAAATTATCAAGATTGACTTGCGCCCGTAATCGACTGATTTCTAAGTAGCGTAACCAATCCATAGCAGCACCGGCGGAAATATTATCTTTGTTAATGGAATCTATCGTGTCTTTATCCAGACGTAAGGTCATATGGTTAATATTGGTAATCCGACCTTGCTGAACTATCCAGCGTTCATTGTTAATAAACAACGGCAATTTTCCGCTGATTTTGCCGGACATCGCAAATTGTTTAACTTTCAACACAGTAAAAAGGCGGCTTAACTCCAATTTATCAAGCGTCAAAATAGCAGGCTGATGTTGAGGAAATCTCAATTTATCTAAGTTAATACTCCCATCCAATATACCTACATTCACATTAGTCAATTCCAGCGGTTTTTGTTCCGATGGCGGGTAAAATCCCTGTAAATCCGCTGTCAAGTCATGCATTTCAAACAGATTATTAATTGTTTTCACTCGTAGCTGAACCGGCGATTTAACACCAAATTGCCAGGTACTATCTCTCAGCCGCCACGGTAAGACAAAATTAAGGCCACGGATTTCACCATCCTTAAGCCACATGCTGCCATTTTTTACCATCCAGTGACCACCCGCAACAAAACCTTGCCCTCTTGTGGCAGAAAAGGCAGCCTGTGCATAAAGATCGCCTGCACGCAAGTTTATCCCTAAATCTTTAGGTATCAACGGCTGAAATGCGAGTAAAGATTGCGTAGGCCAATGCGCCTCACCACGCAATCTTGCTCCATCCCAACGACTGTAAAAAGGAATCGGGCCAATATTTCTTGATGAAAGCTCACCGTTAACAATAAAGTTGTTCGGGCTTTCCCCAGTCAATTTTGCTGTCAGCTCAGTGGGAGGCAAAAAGCCACCAGATCGAAACGATGTTTTTTTCGCTATCAGTCGTAACTCACCATTAAAGGTGGGAAATTTCTCCGAACGTTGCCATGCCAATGGTTTGGTTAATTGTAGACGCGGCGTATCCACCCGGATCATACCGTGTTTAATAACATTAAAGCCAGTGGTCATTTCGTTGACGCTAATCAATGTGTCACGCCAGCCTCCTTTTCCAGCGATATCCCATTTAGCTTGTAGTGGCGGTAAATAGCCATCCCCCCAATAATTCCAGCACCAATAGCCTCTATCAGGCATAAAATCCTCAGCATGACCATCAAGATGCAAACGGAATTTTCCCCAGTCACGATGTTGTGCATTCACGATCGCTTGTAACCGACCAGTAAAACCTTCACGCGTCAGATAAGTTCCCGCTAACGGTGATCGAGCATCTTTAACAATAAATTCATCAGACAAACGCCCCCAAGCCCGAAATAATGAGCCTGACTGGAAAGTCATTTTCGGATTAGCCAGCGGACCATTAATTATCACAGGCAATGACATGGTCATAATCATATCCTGCACATTAATCTGACCGGTTAATTGAAAAGGAAGTTGCGTATTTAATGAGCTTATCCGGCCAGGTTTTATCGTTAACACAATATTTGCTTTACCACGCTTGCCCTGCGTGACCAAATTTATACGGCCGCTCATTAACAGGTTATCCAATCCTTGTTGCCAATGAGCAATCTTAATATTCACTCCACCAGAAAGAGACTGTCCCGCACCAGTCCACTGCCATTTACCATCAGTGATATCAAGCTGTTGTTGATTAAACTGCCAAGGTAATTCAGCCACAGGCGCTGTCACCCCCTCTTCTCTGATAATAAGGTTACCGGATTTCCCTTGCCAACCTAACTTGATATTTAGCGGGTGCATATATTGCCTGGCAATAATTCTACCGTTTACTTCACCATGAGGAGGTAGTTTGTCCACATTAAGTGGTAAAGTCATTTCACCATTAAGGCTAATTTCCTGTTCTGGTAATTTAATTGCCAGTTGGTCAATAATTAGCGATTCTTTACCATAAATATGCGCTGACAATTTAACATTCTGTCCCTGATAAATCAGTTTTTGCCCCTGAGGAGATGAATTGAATTTTAGTTTTCCAGCAAAATCTTGCCAAGGGTGAAAAGAAAGATTATCCACAGACAAACTTCCTTCTGGAATAAGAGCTAAAATACCAGCAACAGACAATGGAGCAAGGCCTTGCGTAGATTCAGGCAACTGATTTAGGCAATTGATATCCCCATTAAGATCCGCAACATTTAATTGCCAATGATAACCGTTATCTATCTCTGAATATGGGTAATTAACAGATAATCGCGATACACGAATGAGCCTGCAACCCTTCACCCGCAATGAAATATCAGCCAGTTGCAAAGCTCCATTTTTCCATTCTGGTTGTTTCAATGAAACCGTCATACCTGGAGGTAGCCAGTGACTGGCGACTTTAGGTAACCAATGAGGAATAGAAAACCATCCCGCCGCTATCAGCAATACCAACAGCATCAGTATAGTAATGAATATTTTTAACCCTTTGGTTATCAAGTTCTTTCTTCTCCTTATTAAGCCTTAGATCGGTTACTTCTATTGTTATTCCATAATTTAGCAGACAAACCTTAAACTAAGACATTGATTATTAAGAAAATTATGTGGAACATATAGGGGAACAACAAGCAATACACTTATAGAGTTAATTAATTTATTGGTTTATTTAACCCTTTACGTCAGCAATAATTTAAGCCCAAAACAATTTATTAGCTACTTAAATTATAGCGGAGATAATTCCATGAAATTAGTCGTTTACAGTACCAAACAGTATGACCATAAACATCTGGAGCAGGTCAATAAAAAGCTCGGATTTGGTTATGATTTCGAGTTTTTCGATTTCCTTCTCAGTCCAAAAACTGCCAAAAACGCTATTGGCGCAGATGCTGTTTGTATTTTCGTCAACGATAATGCTGATCGTGAAGTGCTTGAAGAATTGGCTGAAATGAATATAAAAATCCTCGCATTACGTTGTGCAGGTTTTAATAATGTCGATCTGGATGCAGCTAAAGAATTGGGTATTCAGGTTGTACGGGTTCCAGCCTATTCTCCTGAAGCTGTTGCTGAACATACCGTCGGATTAATGTTGTGCTTAAACCGCCGTATTCACCGGGCTTATCAACGTACCCGTGACGCCAATTTCTCTCTTGAAGGCTTAATTGGTTTCAATATGCACAACCGTACCGCAGGAATTATCGGAACCGGTAAGATTGGTATTGCAACCCTACGTATTCTTAACGGATTCGGTATGCGCCTGTTAGCTCATGATCCTTACCCCAATCAAGCTGTTTTGGATCTCGGCGTCGAATATGTCGATCTGGATACGCTGTATGCACAATCCGATGTCATATCCCTTCATTGCCCGTTAACACCAGAAAACCATCATCTGCTGAATGAAGTTGCTTTCAGCAAAATGAAAAACGGCGTCATGATCATCAATACCAGCCGAGGAGCTTTGATTGATTCCGTTGCCGCCATTAACGCATTAAAACAACAAAAGATTGGCGCTCTGGGTATGGATGTTTACGAGAATGAACGCGATCTCTTTTTTGAAGATAAATCTAATGACGTAATTCAGGATGATATTTTTCGTCGTTTGTCTTCATGCCATAACGTGCTGTTTACCGGTCATCAGGCATTTCTGACAGAAGAAGCCTTAACCAGTATCAGTGAAATTACGCTGAGGAATATCCAGCAATTATTCAACGGGGAAAATTGCCCGAATATTGTTAATAAGTACCTTTAAAATAATATATAGGAGATAAACATGAAAAAAATACTACCTTTGGCAACAGCAACTTTATTGTTAGCCACATTCCAAGCTTCAGCAACGGAGAACGTGTCAATTGATGATTTACAACATAACAGATTTGTCCTGGTGAGCGTTAATGGCGAAAGCGCGAAAAATCAAGATGGTCGCGTACCAACTATTGAATTCGGTGAAAAAATGCATATTTCTGGTTCCATGTGTAATCTCTTTATGGGCCAAGGAAAACTGAAAAATGGTGTACTGACCGTTAAAAACCTAGCCAGCACTCAGATGCTTTGTGCTGATGAGAAGTTGAATCAATGGGATTACCTGATTGGTAAAGTATTAGCTGATGGCGTTAAAGTGAAGTTGAAAGGTCAAAAACTGACACTATCTCACTCTGATAATACATTGGTTTATAAACTGAAAGATTAAGTTAAGTAATTAAAAAACTCATTTATAAAGTTAGCATTAAACATTTAGCAGAGTGGAATTCCTTGAATGGACTCAGGATTAAACTCTGTTTATCCAAATGTTTTATTTAGGTGCCGGGAAATACTTTCCGGCACCTCTAGATATAATATCCAAGCAATAAGTTTACCACTAACATTAAACTTTTAAATATTATAGGAGAACCAAAAATAACAGAAACAGATATATAATGTAATTTATTTTTAACTTATTCCTTCTAATTTAAATAAAGAATTATACATTTTTACATTTAATAGATAGTTTACTAACTAAATAAAAGGAAATAATTTATGCCTAATATTACACCGATAGATATTCAATTTATCGACTTCATGAACGAAATGCGCCAACACGCAAAACGTATGTTAAATGATTCTAAAATTGAACCATTTATGCCATCGACACCTGAACTCCAGGCATATGCAAATATGCTTGCGGAACAATACGGAAGTATAGATATTACCGAAAATAAGGAAGTTGATGGTATTATTAATCAATTGAAAGATTCTGTAAAATCTGGCGGCAACTCAACAACAAACATTTCCAAGGCAAGTGTAACTGATAGCACACAGAAATATAAGGCAGCAATTACCGCTGATCCAGACAACGCAGACCAAGACTGGATCGATAACATGAATAAATCTCGTCAAAGAACCAAAGATGAGAACAACAGACAAATTGATACAAGTTACGATAAAGCCATTCAATTTGGGTTACAATTTCCTAACGCCAGAGCAGCAATACAAAGTTTTATGGAAAAAACTAATGCATTCTTCTCCAGCTTGTTTGGCAGACTTTCAAATTTTATACTTGATGCAACCAGACAACTCTCTGAATGGATAAGCAGAGCATGGGAATCAATTAAATCTTTCTATGACAAAATTAATGTTTGGATTTCCGGCGCTTTGTAATTAATTAATAATGGTTCGAATTAATTCGAACCATTATATTCACCTTATATATAACCTGGAAAAATTAATTACTTATTAGGCAGTTTGATTCTGGAAATAATCGCCAATCTATCCATATAATATTCCGCATTACCCCATAACCAACTCTGCTCTTTGCTGACATCATCTTCAGCTAAAATATTTCTTAATTCACAGGTCATAACATCATAACCGTAAACATAAAGCCCAAATTGTAACGCCTCATACATTCTGGCTTGCCAAAAAGAGGTGCCTTCTATTATTTGACTTATATTTGAAGCAACAACATCATAGGTTTTAATCAGATAGTGGAAAAAGATTTTAGCGGCCAAATCACTTAATGCCGCTTTATGTTGTGGCTTCCTCGTTCGCCACACAAGTATCTGCGAAGCGGGACGACAGTTAAGCACCAAATCACTTATTACAATCACTTTGTTGTAATAAACCACCTCTTTTGTTTCATCACTAAGTAATGCTAATTCAAAGTAAGGCTCATCTATATCATCCAAATCTAACCTGTTATCAACCCTGATCAACCGGTAACCTGGCGGAAAAATGAGTTCACCCACATCATGCACAATATTAGTACCAGAGGAATTAAGCGCATCATACAGAACACGATTGAACTCTAATTCACTCAATTGGATGAAATCATTGGTAATCTTTTCTATGTTTCCCACATGTATTGGCATACTTTATGCCTCCTATAGTAGACCGCAGGTTCAATTACCTAATGGTAATAGTATAGATGCAATTATATACAATCAACCTTTAGTTTATTCTTGGTGGATATACCATTGGATAGCTTAACTCTGGAGCAAGCTCCCAACTTGGGAAACATAGAAATAATTTATTAAAATATATACCCTATGGATTTCAAGATGCATCGCGACGGCAAAGGATCGAATCCCCGGGACCATAGATAACGATGTGACCGGGGTGAGTGAATGCAGCCAACAAAGAGGCAACTTGAAAGATGACGGGTATAATTAGCTAAATCATTATCAAGGTTTATTAATAATATGATCTTCCCACTCTACAACATCAATTTCCCGTACAGCGATATACCTAACTGAAATTCTTTCGCTATGCATTGCTGATTTGGAACCTTTAATCAGAGGATGCCACGGTAATAATGGCTTCCCTTCTTCAAGCAAACGATATGCGCAAGTCTGTGGCAACCATTCGAAAGTCGGCAAATTATAACGGGTTAACTTGATACAGTCCGGCTCATATCTGAAACGATCTTCGTAATTTTTACATTGGCACGTTTTTATATTGAGCTGATTGCAAGCAACGTTAGTAAAATAAATTTCATCGGTATCATCATCCATCAATTTATGTAAGCAACACTGCCCACAACCATCACATAATGACTCCCATTCTTCATCCGTCATCTGATCTAGGGTTTTTACCTGCCAGAAAGGCTGAGACATAACTTCTACTATTCCTTATATTATTCAAATCACCCTGGTTGTGAGTGAATTATCGTTCAGAGTAACCTTTAACACATCACCGGCAGCCAGTGCTCCAACACCTTCCGGTGTACCAGTGAGAATCACATCTCCCGGCCGCAAAGTGAAAAAGTACGACATATGGCTGATCAGAGGAATGATTGGCGTCAGCATATCACTACTATTACCGCTCTGCCGTAGTTCATCATTGACCGTCAGTGAAAACTGGACATTCTGCGGATCACCAAAATGGCTTATTCGAATAAACCCAGATATTGGGCAAGAACCATCAAATGCCTTGCTTTTTTCCCACGGTTGACCCGCTTTCCTGAATTTAGATTGCAAATCACGTAAGGTGAGATCCAATGCAACCGCAAAACCCGCGATAGCAGCGCCAACTCGCTCTTCATTTGCTTGTTTCAACGGCGTACCAATCAACACAGCCAGTTCAACCTCATGATGAACGGCGCCAAAATCCTTTGGAATTGCAATTGGCTGATGTATATCACACAACGCAGTTTCTGGCTTAATAAAAACGACGGGTTCTTCCGCTGGCTGAGCTCCCATCTCTTTAATATGTTTAGCGTAATTACTACCAACGCAAACCACTTTATTGACAGGAAGATCCAGTAATGCCCCCTGCCAGTCTCTGTGTTGATACATATTCGTTCCTCACTCTGGTTTATTAGGCAACACACCCATAATTATAGCACTTCTTGCCACATCTCATCGGCCGCCACGCCAAGACTAATCGCAAAATAAGGTCTTATTATTTTTCCATCTGGCCCAAATGTGCATTCATTAAGTTTTCAACCGGAGGTGGGATTTGTAGGTAAAAACCCTGCTCAATTAACGATATTTTTACCTTTTCTATATCGGCGCCTGCCAGTTTCTTTCTGTCTGCCAGAGAGATCATCATTGTATATTGAGGCTGACCAAAACTTTTCAGTAACTCTTCGGGAACACGAGAGAAATTATCTCTTTTTTCAACATAAAGATATGTTTGCTCCCTTCTCGGACTTCTGTAAATCGCACAAATCATTATAATAAACTCTTTTAAATTCAGGTCACAACTTGCTTGAATAATTCAGTAATTATAACATGTTTATTGTATTTCAAAATATCGTATCCCAGAGGTTGTTCTGGGGTGATCTCAAATTTGCTGAACCTGAGTCAGGATAGATGTCACAGTCGCCAATTGAGCTAAAAGGCAGTAATTTTACGCTTTCGGTTGTTCATTTATACAGTGACCAACCAGAAATCATTCTACAGGCCCTACAGGAAAAAGTGGAACAAGCACCGGATTTCCTGAAAAATGCGCCTGTTGTTATTAATATCTCCGCTCTGCCGGCAGACGCTGATCTGAAAGCGCTGCATCACGCTATCGATTCAGCAGGATTTCGTATTGTCGGAATCAGTGGTTGCCGTGATGAGCAACAACGCAAAGCGGTAATAAAAGCATCTCTACCACTATTAAGTGAAGGCAAAAAACAAAAAGTTTCGGCAACGGAAAATAAACCGGCAGAACCCGAGATTAAAAAAACCCGCATAATTAATTCACCTGTTCGTTCAGGTCAAAGGATTTATGCCCAAGGCAGTGATCTTATCGTTACCAGTAATGTAAGCGCCGGCGCCGAATTGATTGCAGACGGCAATATTCACATTTACGGTATGATGCGTGGTCGGGCATTAGCCGGTGCATCCGGCGATCAAGAGTGTCTGGTTTTTTGCACCCATTTAAATGCTGAGCTTATCTCTATCGCAGGGCAATATTGGCTCGGCGATAAAATTCCGACTGAATTAGCAGGAAAAGCCGCAAAACTTAGCCTGGTAAATAATGAATTAACTATTGAACCTTTAATCTAGCCCTTTTAATAAGGAATCACTTCATGGCACGCATTATTGTTGTTACATCAGGTAAAGGTGGCGTTGGCAAAACCACTTCAAGCGCGGCCATTGCTACCGGCCTTGCTCAAAGAGGTAAAAAGACCGTCGTTATCGATTTTGATATCGGCCTGCGTAACCTCGATCTGATTATGGGATGTGAACGCCGCGTAGTTTATGACTTCGTGAACGTTATCCAAGGTGATGTCTCGCTTAATCAGGCATTAATTAAAGACAAACGTACCGAGAATCTTTATATCTTGCCTGCATCGCAAACCCGCGATAAAGACGCTCTCACCCCTGAAGGCGTTGAGAAGGTTTTAGTCGATCTGGATAAACAAGGTTTCGAGTTTATTATCTGCGACTCCCCGGCAGGAATTGAAAGTGGTGCGTTAATAGCACTCTATTTTGCTGACGAAGCGATCATCACAACCAATCCTGAGGTCTCTTCCGTTCGTGATTCAGATCGTATACTGGGCATTCTGGCCTCTAAATCTCGACGAGCTGAACGGGGAGAAGATCCCATCAAAGAACATCTGCTATTAACTCGCTATAACCCAGGCCGTGTAAATCGTGGCGATATGCTAAGTATGGAAGACGTTCTGGAAATTTTATGCATTCCTTTAATCGGTGTTATCCCAGAAGATCAATCTGTACTGCGTTCATCTAACCAGGGAGAACCGGTCATTCTGGATACAGAATCCGATGCAGGAAAAGCATATACAGATACTGTTGAACGTTTATTAGGGGAAGAGCGTCCTTTCCGTTTTATTGAAGAAGAGAAAAAGGGCTTCTTAAAACGCCTATTTGGGGGGTAAAACATGGCCTTGTTAGATTTCTTTCTGTCGAGAAAAAAGACGACAGCAAATATCGCTAAAGAGCGGTTGCAAATCATCGTGGCAGAGCGTCGCCGTGGTGATTCTGAGCCTGCTTATCTGCCTGATATGAAACGAGATATCCTGGCGGTAATCTGTAAATATATACAGGTAGATCCCGATATGCTCTCTGTACAATTTGAGCAGAAAGGCGATGATATTTCCGTATTGGAGCTCAATATAACATTACCTGAGACGGAAGAAGCTCAAAAATAACGCAGATAAACAGGGTTGTTTTATCATTACATTACCGCCATCAAAGTAACCAAACCAATTATGCGGCAGTCTGAGATGGGGTAACCCCAACGGGAACCCCTTTCTCGTGCTTTAGTCTGGCATCAGGCTAAAGCTCTGATATGGATTAATCAGGATAGTTCGCCAGAATCTCTGCAACGGGTTCAGCCAACAACTCTCCTCGCCATCCACTAAGCAATTCAGGTCTGCCATTTAATTGTTTCAATTTCCAGTGAACACTGAGTAATTGATTAATCTGACGACGAGATGCCAATAATTCAGAATTAAATCTATGCTGCTCACTTACCTGATGGATCAGCGCCTTAATATCCTTAAACGCTTTACGATAACCAGGTTGATCAATCAAGTTCGTCACTGGCGGCGGGCATTCGCTTTCTGGAATATTTCCACTTTCAGCGACCATTGACAACAGACGACGGCCATGACAACGAATCTCCTGCCCACTTAACCCTAACGCATCCAATTCTGCCAGAGACGTTGGCATATAACGCGCTACCTGCCACAAGTTCTCTTCACGAATGACGAAGTTCACGGCTAAATCACGCTCTCTGGCCTGATTCAAACGCCATGCAGCCAGTTTTTTCAAACACGCAAGCTGTTGAGGACGTAATTGACAGATATTGCCTATCTGTTTATAAGCAGATTCCGGTTCTAATATCTCTTTACGGCGTCGACTAATAAGCTGACACTCACCCGTCGCAGCCTCCATATATCCAGCCTTCGCTGTTGCAGTCATCAGGATATGCGCCAAAGGCAGCAGATAATAAACATCAGCGGCCGCATATTCGCACTGTTTTTCACTTAATGGACGGGCAAGCCAATCCGTTCGGGATTCGCTTTTATCCAGCTCGACATGAATATATTCAGCCACCAGCGCAGCAAAGCCACATGAAAGCGGGTGCCCAATAAAAGCCGCCAGAACCTGAGTATCAATCATCGGTTCCGGCAAGCATTGAAAAGCATTCAGAAAAACTTCCAAATCTTCACTGCCAGCATGTAACAGCTTCAATATTTTAGGATGAGTAATTAACTCACGGAAAGGTTGCCAGTTGGTGATATTAAGCGGATCAATCAGAGAAAGTTGTTCGCCATCATACAGTTGTATCAAACCTAATTGCGGGTAATACGTCCGTGTGCGTACAAATTCAGTATCCAATGCTACTTTTGAGTATTTTTTTGCCCTTTCGCAAACTTGTTGCAACTGAGCATCTGTGGTGATCAACTGATAATTCAAAACATAGTTCTCTTAGCCATTCATGGAATAAGCACGACAACGCCGGCTGATACCGGCGTTGTCGTGCTTATCAATATATATGAAGAGGATCTCAGGCTACAGCTACATTCCTGACCTTTTCCTCTTCATCACGCAGTTCCCTGCGAAGAATTTTACCTACATTAGACTTAGGCAATTCATCCCGGAACTCAATGATCTTCGGTACTTTATACCCTGTTAGATAACGACGGCAATGGGTTCTAAGCTCATCCTCGGTCAAACTAGGATCTATCCGAACCACAAACACTTTGACAGTTTCACCGGAACTTTCGCTTGATACCCCTATTGCTGCTGACTCTAGCACTTTAGGGTGAGCTGATACAACATCTTCAACTTCATTAGGATACACATTGAAACCAGAAACCAAAATCATATCTTTTTTACGATCTACGATATGAATGGAACCCTGCTCATTAACATTCGCAATATCACCCGTGGCTACCCAACCATCTTTCAACACTTCTTCTGTTGCATCAGGGCGATTCCAATAACCAACCATCACCTGTGGGCCACGTATCCACAATTCCCCCTGCTGGCCCATCTCTACCTCATTACCATCATCATCCACAAGTTTGATTTCCGTTGAAGAGACCGGGAAACCAATACTGCCAGTATAATGTTTCGAGTTATGAGGATTACAGGAAACCAAAGGTGAACATTCTGTCAGACCATAACCTTCAAGCAAAGTGGTGCCTGTCACTTCTGCCCATTTCTCAGCCACCGCTTTCTGTACCGGCATACCACCACCAACAACCAGACGCAGCGTAGAAAAATCAAGCTTCTTAAATTCTTCATTATTCAACCAGGCGTTAAACAACGTATTTACCCCGGTGACCGAAGTGAACGGATAACGACCTAATTCTTTAGCTGTACCCGTAATATCACGCGGGTTAGTAATCAGAAGATTGCACCCCCCCAGGTAAATAAGTAACAAGCAATTCACCATTAACGCAAATATGTGATAGAGAGGCAACGCCGTAACAATCAGCTCTTGGCCTGCACGTAATAATGGAGAATAAACCGCTTTTGCCTGTTCAAGATTTGCCAATATATTACGGTGAGTCAGCATAGCACCCTTAGCTACGCCGGTAGTGCCGCCGGTATATTGCAGAAAAGCCAAATCATTGCCGTTAATCTCTGGTTTGACATATTGCATGCGATAGCCCTTCTGTATCGCACAACGGAATGAAATGGCATCAGGCAAATTATACTTCGGCACCAGCCGTTTAATATATTTCACCGCAAAATCAACCAACGTACCTTTAGGACGAGATAGTTGGTCACCCATTCGCGTCAAAATAACATGCTTAACTTTAGTATTAAAAACGATCTTTTCCAATGTATGGGCAAAATTGGAGACGATCACAATAGCGGAAGTGCCGCTATCATTAAGCTGATGCTCAAGCTCACGTGGCGTATACAGCGGGTTTACATTTACGACAATCATACCTGCACGCAGCACGCCAAACAGTGCAACGGGATATTGCAGCAGATTTGGCATCATCAGCGCAACGCGATCTCCTTTACTTAATCCCAAACCATTTTGCAAATATGCTGCAAATGCCCGACTACGCTCTTCCAATTTACGGAAGGTCATAATCTCACCCATATTGATAAATGCAGGTTGATCTGCATAGTGCGCTACGGCATTTTCAAACATCTCAACCAATGATGCATAACGATCCGGGTCAATTTCCGCAGGAACATCCGCCGGATAGTGTTTTAGCCAGACTTTCTCCAAGGTAGTACTCCTGAAATTTTAATTGCTATGTTATCACTCGCCTAATAAATAACGCACGCCTTGATTTAACAAATTATTAACTCAGCGTACCAGTTTAAAAAAGAAACATTGTTCAGGTTGAGATACACATCACTAATTTCATGTTAATCCTTATACATAAAAACAAAGAGAATGGTGTCGTCTGTGAATTATTTTTAATTATCAGTATATTATTGCTATAGTTAATATTTAACTTAGTAGCTATTGGTTATACATTGACCTACTTATTTTTTGCTTAAGATAGCATTTTTGAAATAGCATTTATTGCTTTCCTCTATTCCAATACGCTATTAGAAATACAACGGTAATAAAAAATGATTATAAATGACATAACGGTCAGAAAGGCAACCTATGAAGATAAGGCAACCATCAGCGATATAGAACGCCAAGCAGCTTCTCTTTTTCCAGAAAAACTCTTACCAAAAACACTCGGTGACCAAACTCTACCCACGTATGAAATTGAATTAGGTATTCAGAAACAGCAACTTTGGGTCGCTGAAAGTGATCAAAAGCTGGTTGGATTTGCGCTAATCCGCCGTTTAAATCAATTGATGCTGCTAGCTGAGATTGATGTGTTGCCAAAATATCATGGCCAAGGTATTGCAAGCACCCTGCTTAGCTTAATCATTGAGCAATTAGAGCAGAGCAAAGAAACCGCACTTTACCTCACAACTTTTCGTGATTTTATGCCAAGCCGTAAATTATATGACAAATTCGGTTTTGTCATACTGCAATCGGATGATATTCCTGATGAACTACGAAAAATTCTGGCAGAAGAGATGGCTGCCGGTTTAGGGGCGAGAATTGCAATGAAATTAGCGATCAATCCAAAGATAGATAGGAAATAACAAATAGATTACCGCCACATCTATTATTGTGGCGGCTCAAACTGGGAATAAAGTTACAATGTCACAAAGTATACACCAACAACCCCGATTGAAATAACTCTACTTGGTCAAAATAGTCTCAACAGGCGCGGGGTCGGGATAGTACCCATTCCATCCCCAACCTGAATAATATGGATAGCCATAATAATTCCAAGACCCCGGGCCATAAGGCATCAATACCCGCTGAACAGCTTTCCAACGTTGATAGCCTATTACATCAATCACAACATAATTGTAATCCGCGCGACCAATTTTACCCTTTTTTAACCCCATTATCGGACCAACAACAGTAACGTAATTTCCTTTAAAATCGTCAGGTTCAAGGAAATTATTAACATAAGCATAAATACGACCAAGGGAAGGCTCATGTAGTTCTGGACTGGCATCCGATGCTAATGGCAATGACGATATTTCTAGACGAGTACGGTGATTTTCATTCACTACACCAAGTACCTTGCCGCCAAATCGCCCTTCCTGACCGATAAACAGCTCAGGCGTACTCTTAACAGAAAGCAGATCTTGAACAGGTGTTGGCGACGTTCCTTTTACTGAATCAGGAACGGTGATACAGCCTGTAAGCATTACAGCACCTAACAAGATTAGCGCTTTAATACTCGTCCGGTAGTTTATTACTCTTAACATAACCACCTTCTCCTGAAAATTGTCCCAATCATGATGTTTAAAATAACTCTGTCTATTTGATACTTTCTTTTACTACAAGTTTCATCAATCGATACTTAACGGCCTGATAATTTTTTCCAAGTCACTTCATTACGCAAGTATACCGGTTCAGCATGTTCTACGGCCGTCACCTCACCGTTTCGCCACATCTGTATCGCCATAGGTAGCATATCTTCAGCATGAGGTAATGTGATACTACTATCAGTTAGCGTTAAATGACTTGTCATCAACTGAGGATAAGCCTGCCAGCCAGTACCCGCAACTACCCAATCGCCACTCAATGAAGCCATGAATGCCTGTACCTGTTCCGGTTTCAACACAGCTTCTGTTTCACTGCCTTGCCATTCACCTTGCTGATTGCGGATATATTTCCCCCAGTAAACTTCTCCCATTCGGGCATCAATAGCGGTTAATACCTGAGTTGCGCCTAGCAGACGAAAAACACCTTGAGCCATTGCATTGAGCGTTGACACACCAATCACCGGCAGTTCAGCCCCCAGAGCCAAGCCCTGAGCAATACCAACACCAATACGTACACCGGTAAAACTACCCGGCCCACGGCCAAAAGCTAAAGCATCAAGCTGCTGTAAGCTCACCTCAGCTTCTGCCAGAACAGATTGAACCATAGGTAAAATACGTTGCGTGTGTTCACGTGGAGAGATTTCAAACTGCGCCAAAACGGCGCCATCATTCCAAAGAGCAACAGAACAAGCTTCCGTTGCAGTATCAATAGCCAGAATTCGTACAGGCATGCCTTAAGCACCTCGGCAAGAAATATAATCCAAAATAAGGCGCTATTTTATCATAGCCTAGTCGATTTTACTCAGTTGGCAGCCATACTCCATCACTTCCCAGCGTGATCTACTGTTACAAATATCGCGGGCAAAAACAGGCTGTGACAAATGCTCACGAAGAGAATGTATTTCCTCTGGAGATAATGATTCTATGGGAGTCAAACAAGCAGCATCAAACGCATCACTACGATACTTTTTAACCATATTTTACACTTAACCTTTTTTACCAGAAATGTTAGGAGATTGCCGAGCTTGCAGGAAAGCGACTGCTTTCGTTAAATCTCGGGTTCGCGGCGAAGGTGGCAAGCTATTCAAAAACACTTCACCATATGGACGCATCACTAAACGATTATCACAAATGACAACGACGCCATAATCATCAATATCACGAATAAGCCGTCCGACACCCTGTTTCAAGCTAATAACCGCGTCTGGCAACTGAACTTCATTAAATGCATCACCGCCTTTAAGCTGACAATCTTCGATTCGAGCTTTTAACAGCGGATCATCCGGTGCCGTAAAAGGCAATTTATCGATAATGACACAGGAAAGCGCCTCGCCCCGCACATCAACACCTTCCCAAAAACTGCTGGTTGCCACCAATAAAGCGTTGCCAGCAGCAATAAACTGCGAAAGTAGCTGACTTTTGCTGGTTTCACCCTGAACCAAAACCGGTAACGTCATGCTAGCCCGGAACTCTTCTGCCAGACTGCGCATCATCTGGTGTGACGTACATAAAAAGAAACATCGGCCTTTATTGGTTTCAATGAGTGGTTTGAGCATCCTCGCTAACCATTTTGCACTACCAGGCTGATTTGGTGATGGTAAATAACGGGGAACGCAGAGTAACGTCTGACTTTGATAAT
Source organism: Photorhabdus aballayi (assembly GCF_026153155.1). Lineage (NCBI taxonomy): Bacteria > Pseudomonadati > Pseudomonadota > Gammaproteobacteria > Enterobacterales > Morganellaceae > Photorhabdus > Photorhabdus aballayi. Next base: position 21,789 of record NZ_JAPFCD010000060.1, read on the forward strand.
CAAATGGGCTTGGCAGCAGTAAAGTTTTCGCTTCTTTTAACCCAAGCCGTTCAGTGAAGTGTGAAAGCTGCTCGTTGACGGATAATGTCGCTGAAGTGAACACCCAACAACCTGATTGCTCATTAATTATTTCGCTAAATTTGTCGGCAACAGACAGCGGTGTAAGTGCTAAAAGAAAATGGCGCCCATAACTTTCAAACCAATAGCTATAACCGGGGATAGTCACCTCTTTCAAACGCTTAAGACGGTTACGATAAATTGTTGCCCTTTCAAATGCGGCATCCAACATGACTGAACGCCCTAAAGACAATTTCATCACGTCATAACAAAGCTCAAGCGCATCATCAAGCAATACTAATGCTCTCTGCACTTGCGGATTTTGCAATAACTCCCGCAAATTACCCCGATAACCATTCTCTCCCAACGCTAGCCGGAAATCTTGTGCACTCTGACTCAGACGATCCGCGCTCTTTTGTAGTTGAACTTGATCCCGGACTTCCGTGCGATACGCCATAATAATGTCTCTGGAGAGATCCATCAGTTGGCGACTACTTAATTGCTGCCCAAAATATTGACTAGCGATATCGGGGATTTGATGTGCCTCATCAAATATTTTGACTGCTGCTTGCGGGATCAACTCACCAAATCCAGTTTCTTTCACCACCATATCCGCCATAAACAGATGATGGTTAACAACGATAACATCCGCCTCCATTGCCCGGCGACGAGCTTTGAGAACAAAGCATTCCTGATAACGCGGACAATCACTGCCAAGGCAGTTATCGTTAGTGCTGGTGACTAACGGCCAAACCTGGCTATCTTCCGCCACTTGGTGACAAGTACTGATATCCCCCTCTTCAGTTTGTGAAGACCAACCTCTTAACCGAACAATATCTGACAAAATTTCTGCCTCTAATTGTCCGCCCCCAAAAGAGTGCTGTTCCAACCGTTCCAGGCAAAGATAATTTGCACGGCCTTTCAACAACGCTAATTTACCGGTGAAATTAATTGCTTCAGAGACTGTCGGTAAATCACGATTATAGAGTTGATCCTGTAGTGCCTTAGAACCTGTGGAAATGATAACTTTCTGCCCAGAACGCAACGCGGGTGCTAAATAGGCAAATGTCTTACCTGTTCCTGTACCTGCTTCTACGACCAATTGTTGATGGTTTTTAATCGCACACTCAATAGCCACCGCCATTTCCCTTTGAGCATCACGAGGTTTAAAACCTGTTATTGCTTTAGCAAGGGCACCATTTTTCGCAAAATCGTCTGACACAAATCGTCTCTTTCAATAGAATGGATGGAGATTATGCCAATAGTATGTTCTGATCACCACCCAAAATCAGGCAGATAGTCATTCACAGAAAGGAGTATCCATGACAATTGAACGTATTGATCCACAGGATCGCTGGTCTGAAGCGGTAGTTCACAATAAAACCATTTATTACACCGCCGTACCGGAAAATCTGGATGGTGATATTACTGAGCAAACAGCGAATACACTGGCCGCTATTGATATTATGTTACAGCGTCTCGGTTCTGATAAAAGCAAAATTATTGACGCCACTATTTTTCTGGCTGATGGAAAAGAGTTTGCTGGCATGAATGCCGCCTGGGATGCATGGGTTGTTGCAGGAAGCGCGCCAGTACGCTGCACAGTTGAAGCTAAACTAATGAACCCCAAATACAAAGTCGAGATAAAAGTTATCGCCGGTATTTAATATTACTTTTGGGATATTCTCTATCGCCTACATTATATATTCTAATTATATGAAAGTTATTCAGAATATCCCAATAGGTGTTAATGTAAGTAACTCCGCTTTAGCTGCAATAACACTTTAAAATAAGATATTAATCGATATTCTCATAAACTACATTATCTATTGATCCAAGTGGAATATTATAAGCCCAACAATTCTAACCTTCCTCGTATGTCTTGAGCTATAGATGACCACTATGGTGATCATCTAATATTGATATTCTCATTTTGACAAATCACCTTAATGACCGTTATAGTGGTCATTAATGGCCTTAATGACCACTATAACAGTCAGTAGGAGGGAGTATGTCAAAACATAGAGCCTATTCAAAATTCTCCCAAGAGGCAGTCATGTTACTCGGAGAACAAATCAAATTAGGTAGAAAACAGCACCATTGGTCAGAAAAAAATTTGGCAGAACGTGCGGGGATATCCAGAACCACACTACAAAAAATTGAAAGCGGGGATATGGGCTGTTCTATAGGATTAGCATTTGAGTTAGCCAACCTTGTAGGTATTAGCTTGTTTGGCAGTGATAAATTTCCTATCTCAGCTCGTATAGAACAAACAAGAGATAAACTAGTTTTGTTACCACAGCGTATTCAGGAAAAAAAGAGAGAGGTATACGATGATTTCTAACAACAAAGAAGCTTATTTTTATTCAACTATGGTAAAAGTTACCTTGTAGGGTACAAACACTAATCAGTTATCAAAAATTTATTATCAACCAATCTTACGGGCCAAAATACCTACTTTACTTTAGCAATAGTCCTTAATAATTCATTGTAGAAATATATGTTATATTTGATCTGCTGATAATACTCTGATGATCAATGTAAATAAAATAGTTTCCAATGTTGCTTATCACAAATAACGTTAATTTCATCTAACAGAGTTAAATAACCTTTCACAATTCTGCTACACATTCCCCTATTCAACCCATTGTTATATATAGAGTTATGAGTGGTATAAGATGTAGCGCTATTTTAGAATCTTATTTAACTCATCAAATGGATTTTCTATTATTTATCTTTTCAATGTTGAATTATACTCATGCGTCGTCCATACTTTCTAATAAGCATATCAGTATCTGGCCTCTGTTTAGTGAATATAAACATGGCCTAATCTTCAATAACTTTTATCACTTGGTATGGAGCATTCTATGGATATTTGTTCAGGTTGTCATGATCCGCTTCATGATTCCGTTGTTGCGGAAGTAGAAGGCAAGATCTATAAAAGTTGCCCATCTTGTTCCGCCTCAATGGGTAAACATGTTTTTTATCGCTATAAAGACTTTGATATGAAGGAGATGGGGAATGGCCGCTATATTGTTCAGTCTTGTTGTCCTGGTTGTTGTGTGAAAGATGGTCATAAGCCAGAAGTCTGTTTTACCTGCTAAAAGCCACTTTCATTCATATCTGCTGGTTATTATGCAAAATAATTGCTAGTTGTATGCCAGCAGATACTATAAGAAATAAACAATAAAATTCGTTAGTTAAAAACCTGAACGCTAATAACGTATCTTTATCCTGATTTTAAAAATTAAAGCGGGAGGAGTTATACAACATTTAATCAAAATACCTGAACAGAGAAGAAAATAGTTATAAATGCATCAGGAACGACAAAATTAAAACAATCTCTGTGAATCATACTCCCCCCAGATTGGGTTACTCTACAGCTTAAGCCATCTTGATTATCACCATGCCCAACAGCAACAAGGCAATTCCACCCCAACCTTTACAATTCAAACGCTGATTAAACATAATCCAGCCAGCAGCAACCGTCGCGATAATACCGAAAGCGCCCCATAAGGCATAAGCAACGGAAAGCTCAATTCCCTTCACTGCCTGAGCAAGCGCACTGAACGCCCCAAGGACGGTAATAAGCGAGAGAATACCCATCCAAGGACGTCTAAAACCATTAGAAAGTTTCAGTAAAATATTCGCTAAAATATCCAAAGCGACAGCAAGGAATAGGAACGCCGCATGCCACCATTCAAATTGTTGCAACATGTTATGCCTCCTTTATTTTACTGTTTTTGGTTGTTGCGACACTGACAGCCTTATTTGCCATCTGTTTTACTACCTCTGCCGATTTTTTCACTGCCGCTTTTCTAGTGCCGGATTTAATCAACATAATTCCTGTTATCAGCAGAGCCAAACCACCTACTTTCATCAATGACAGTGATTCATCAAACCACATGACACTAAAAACAGTAATAAATAGAATGCCAACCCCTTCCCACAACGCATACGCAACGCCCAGTGCAACTTTTTTCACCGCCATTGCCAGCAAAATATAGGATGCGGCGATCATAATGTACATAACAGCCATGCCAACTACACCACCAGAAACGCTGGCATGTTTCATCGATAAGGTACCGATAACTTCGGTAATAATTGCCATTGCAAGGAATAACCAATAAATCATTTTCTTTCTCCTGACTACGCAAATACGCACATCAAGACGCAAGCTAATAAATGATCTAACCCACCTATGCATAAGATGAGAAATAATAACCTGACGTTTTGACGAAACAGAAATACCGGCTGAAAACCGGTCAACAGGAGTCAGACGCTATAATGCACCGCACCAATAATGCTCACTGGATAAAATGGCAGAAAGGAAAAGCATGTGGGTGGAACTTTGAAACTTGACGCTTTTGGCGCTGTTCATGATATCTCATTCTTTCATCGCACCGATATTCTGCGCGATATACTAAGAATCCTCATAAATAATGTTAATGTTCCTATTACTTCTACCATACGAAATAATAGAAAGCAACCACTCAATTTTGCTTATTTTTTATCTGATAAACAGAGTTGAATCAAAAAACAGAATTGATATCAACATAAGCTGATACCTTGTTGATAATAACCCAAGCCGCTTATAGCGCGGCTTGAGCTTCAACAGAAAGGCTTGTCAATTACTCAAACTCATTCCAAGAACGACCATCGCGAGTGATCATGGCAACAGAAGCAACCGGCCCCCACGTCCCCGCCTGATAAGGCTTAGGCGCATCATTATCCGCCGCCCATGCATTCATAATAGAATCAACCCACTTCCAAGCTTCTTCCACTTCATCACGACGAACGAATAGCGCCTGAATACCCCGCATAGCTTCCAGCAACAATCGCTCATAAGCATCTGCCAATGGCATATGGTTAAACGTTTCAGAGAAACTCAGATCCAACTTAGTCGTTTGCAAACGATGCTTGTGTTCCAGCCCCGGGGCTTTGTTCAGCACTTCGATATCAATACCTTCATCCGGTTGCAGACGAATCGTCAGCTTGTTCTGCGGCAGTTGTTGATAAGATTCAGAGAACAAATTCAGCGCAGGTTTTTTGAAATAAACTACTACCTCGGAACATTTCGTTGGCAGACGTTTACCGGTTCTCAGATAGAAAGGAACCCCGGCCCAACGCCAGTCATCAATATCGACGCGGATAGAGACAAAAGTTTCTGTCCGGCTGGACTGGTTCGCCCCCTCTTCTTCCAGATACCCCGGTACCTTATGCCCCTGAACAAAACCAGCGGTGTATTGACCGCGCACTGTTTTCTCCCGCACATTCGTGTGATCAATACGGCGCAGAGAACGCAATACTTTTACTTTTTCATCTCGGATACGGTCTGTTGTCAGATCTGCCGGAGGAGACATCGCAATCATGGTCAATATTTGCAACAGATGATTCTGAATCATATCGCGCATTTGCCCGGCTTGGTCAAAATATCCCCAACGGCCTTCAATACCCACTTCTTCAGCTACCGTAATTTGCACATGATCAATTGTCCGGTGATCCCAATTATTCACGAACAAGGAATTAGCAAACCGCAGCGCTAATAGATTCAATACAGTCTCTTTACCCAGATAATGATCGATACGATAAACCTGACGCTCATTGAAATATTTTGCCACTTCATCATTAATGGCTCTGGATGATTCAAGATCGGTGCCTAAAGGTTTTTCCATCACAACCCGGTTTGGCTCTTTATTTAACCCGGCAAGGCCCAACCCATGACAAACCGAACCAAAAGTGCTTGGCGGCATTGCAAAATAATGGATCGCAGGCTGGTGTTCCTGCTTAAGAATTGCCTTCAATTTAGCAAAGTCTTCCTTTTGATTAACATCCAGATTGCAGAACGCCAAACGCTCACTCAACGTCTTCCATAACTCTGGATCTAATTTTTCTGGCAAGAACGTATTTAAAGCTTCTTCAACAACCTTGGTATACGCCTTTTTATCCCAATCAGCCCGGCCAACACCGATAATCCGGGTTTCTGGGTGGATATAACCCGCTTTCTCAAGCTGATAAAGGGAAGGCAATAATTTCCGGCGTGCCAAATCCCCTTTAGCGCCAAAAATGACTAAATCACAAGCCTGAGCTGTAGAAGTAACCGCCATATGTCTCTCCTCGTTGCGGGATATTGTAATTTTGTTACAGCATTAACCAATAATGTACTCTTTTGACCATAGCGCGTAAACAGCGATAACGAATAACCATTACTTTGCGTTAACAATATGTTTCACCACTGATAAAAATGTGATAAATTCATGTAATTTTACAACGCTTATGAAAGATAATTACCAATATGAAAGTTAGACACTAGTCATACTTTTATGAAAAACATTAAATTATTGTGACTTCCTACTGCCAGCTTCAATTTGCTAATAGTATATTTTCATAAAATTTATTATAGATTTCTCCTCTGAATGAAATCGTCAAAAACCACAGGTAACTGCGTTTTATGAATACACTGGAACGAGTCCAAAACAGTATCGAATTCTTGAGTAAGTCAGAAAAAAAAGTGGCGCAGATAATCCTGGCTTCACCGCAAACTGCGATCCATGCCAGTATCGCAACGCTGGCAAAAATGGCGGAAGTCAGTGAGCCCACGGTTAATCGTTTTTGTCGCCGTCTGGATACTAAAGGTTTTCCCGATTTCAAACTCCATCTAGCCCAAAGTCTTGCTAATGGTACGCCTTATGTAAATCGCAATGTTGAAGAGAGCGATACAGTTAGTGCCTACACCAATAAAATATTTGAATCGGTAATGGCAACTCTGGATACCGTGAAAAACAATCTAGATATTGCCGCCATTAACCGAGCGGTCGATTTACTAACACAAGCCCGAAAAATCTCATTTTTTGGTTTAGGCGCTTCTGCTGCCGTCGCCCATGACGCAATGAACAAATTTTTCCGGTTCAACATTCCCGTTATCTATTTTGATGACATCGTGATGCAACGGATGAGCTGTATTAACAGTGCCGAAGGTGATGTCGTCGTACTGATTTCCCATACCGGTAGGACTAAAAACCTGGTTGAAGCAGCACAACTTGCGCGAGAAAATGATGCAACAGTTATCGCAATTACCTCCCAAGATTCTCCCCTCGCTCACGAAGCAACGCTCGCCATTCTTCTGGACGTCCCGGAAGATACCGATATTTATATGCCAATGGTCTCAAGAATCGCTCAATTAACCGTTATTGATGTTTTAGCGACTGGTTTTACCCTGCGCCGTGGTTCAAAATTCAGAGATAACTTGAAAAGAGTCAAAGAAGCGCTGCGGAATTCACGCCTTGATAAAATTGACTTTCCCTCAACCTGAAAGTCATCCTCTTGTTGTTGGGCTGACTCGCAGCGATTGCGTAGTCAGCGATCGTTTATGACTCAAATAGAAAACAGGAAGAGAAAAATAATTTTCAAATGTTGAATATAAATGGTTTAGATATTTACCTGATCAACAGTTTCATATTTGTTATTTCCTACCCATTATACAAAAACTATGATCCCCCTAAGTTATAAGAATACTTTATCATCCTTTTTCCGAGCTAAACTACTATTAACATATATTGCTGAAAATGAATTTTGCAATAATTCGACATTCTGCTTATAAAAACATATTACTTAATCTGAGGAAAATATATGAATCCCAAGAATGATTTTAAAGCTTTTTCTATTAGTAATAATGCCAACATAGTCAGTCAAGAAGCCTATGAAGAAAGTCGAAGTTTGAAAACTGGGTTCCCCCCAAGCGATATCACGATTCATGTACTAAACAAAGTATTACGTCAGTCATCAACCATATCCTCTGTCGTCGCTAATTTTATCGCGACCCAATCTGGCAATGATATTCTGGATGATGGGGATATCGCTAAACTCATTGCCCAATTAAATAGCGCGTTAGAACAAAAAATTACAACAACAGTGCCAAATGCCTCATTAACACAACAAGGCATTATTCAACTCACAGACAAAACAGGCAACAGTAATACCCTTGCTGCAACACAGAAGCTTGTTTCTGATGTTAATCAGAATGCGAATAACCGACTGGAAAAAAACCAAAACGGTGCCGATATTCCTGATAAAGATGCTTTTGTGAGAAACCTCAGTTTATTTGAAAAATTGCTCCCGGTAGGGGTACCACTTCCCTGGCCAACTATTACCCCACCAGAAGGATGGGCACAATGTAACGGCGCTCCTTTTGATAAAACAAAATATCCGAAATTAGCGCAAGCCTACTCTAATGGAATATTACCCGATTTACGTGGTGAATTTATTCGTGGTTGGGATAGCTGGCGTGGTATTGACAACGGACGTA
>NZ_JAPFCD010000061.1:0-28932 GCF_026153155.1 Photorhabdus aballayi
GGTTATCCCCCGCCATCGGGCAGATCCCCAGACATTACTCACCCGTCCGCCGCTCGTCAGCGAAAGTGCAAGCACTTTCCTGTTACCGCTCGACTTGCATGTGTTAGGCCTGCCGCCAGCGTTCAATCTGAGCCATGATCAAACTCTTCAATTGAAAGCTTGATGCTCAAAGAATTCACTGATTAACGCTCTTTTGTTTGGCTAACTTTGTCGGCTTCACTGCGCTACACCTCGCCGTACTGAAGTACTGTCTCGGTGTTGCTCGCTTGCCTTCGCGTTATCCTGCCAAAATAACGTCACTAAATTAGTTCGTAATGAATTAACTGCTGTTCACTCTTCAAGACTTTAAAACGTATTTTTTTGTGATACGGTCTTGTGAGTGCCCACACAGATTGTCTGATTAATTGTTAAAGAGCAGGCTGACATAAAAATTAACATTCTCGTTCAGCCGGGCTGCGTATACTACGCTTTTCGCCCGCAGAGTCAAGCGCTTATTCGCTTTTTCTCTGCCCGACCTCACAATGTTTATCAGCGTTGTGTCGGTCAGTGGTGGCGCATTATAGGGAGTTCTTTGACGCTGGCAAGTATTTATTGAAAAAAAATGGCCGTTCGCAGTTTTTTTCAACAAAACCCGCATTTTTGCTTTTTTTTTATACGAAATTGATAGCGTCGACAATAATTATTCCCAAACTAACGTACTATTAAGTAGACAAATGCGGGAAAGGGTTCAAATCTACTATGCAATTTAAAGAACAAAGAAAAGCTTCCCAGAAAAATCTTTCTTATTTTTTAGCTGAAAAAATCGGACAACAGATTTTGTCTGGTGAATATAAAGCTGAAACTATCCTTCCTGGTGAAATAAAACTCGCTGAACAATTTGACGTCAGCAGAACTTCTGTTCGTGAAGCAATAAAAATACTTGCAGCCAAAGGTATGCTATTACCTCGCCCACGTATTGGTACTCGAATCATGCCAACGATTCATTGGAACTTCCTTGATCAGGATTTATTAAAGTGGTGGATGAATCGTGACAACCTTAGTCAAGTGGTCGAACATTTCCATATAGTAAGACTAGCAATAGAACCACAAGCTTGCTTTCTTGCTGCACAAAATGCTACACAAAAACAAAAGAAGCAGCTCTTACAGATAGTAGATGAAATGTATCTACTAGAAGAAGATTTTAACCGGGAAAAATGGATAGAGATTGATTACCAGTTTCACTATACCATTTACAAATCTTGTGGAAATCCATTCTTATGCTCTTTTGCCAACTTATTTCATCTAGTTTACCAGAACTACTTCGAAGCTATTATTTCCGATAAAGTCGTAAAACTGGAAACTCATAAAACAATTGCTAATTCAATCATCCAAGGTGACAGTCACAATGCACTTCTAGCTTGTCAAAAGTTATTAACAGAGCGCGAATAATCTTATATAGTAGTGTTTTAGATTAATATCTAATCAAACATTGGCTAAATAAAATAAGCAGGACTATTAATGGTAAAAACCGCTCGTAATATGGCGGGGCTACCCTGGATTGCTGCAATAGCTTTCTTTATGCAAGCCTTAGATGCAACAATTCTCAACACAGCATTACCCGCTATTGCTGAAAGCCTCAAACATTCACCTCTTGCGATGCAATCTGCTGTTGTCAGCTATACTCTGACTGTTGCTTTGCTAATTCCAGTCAGCGGTTGGTTAGCTGATCGTTTCGGTACCCGCCGGATATTTATGTTTGCTGTATCCTTGTTTTCTTTAGGCTCCCTTGCTTGTGCTTTGTCAGGCAATTTGGCTTTTCTAGTTGTTTCTCGCGTAATTCAAGGAATTGGCGGCGCAATGATGATGCCAGTTGCCCGCCTTGCTTTATTACGTGCGTACCCGCGCAGCGAACTTCTACCTGTTATGAATTTTGTCACCATGCCAGGGTTAGTAGGGCCAATTCTTGGTCCTATGCTCGGTGGGTTATTAGTCACTTATGCTACCTGGCACTGGATATTTATTATCAATATTCCAATCGGTTTATTGGGGATTATTTATGCTAAAAAGCATATGCCTAATTTTACGATGCCAAAACGTTCATTCGACTTCTTCGGTTTCATACTTTTTGGACTGAGTTTAATAATGGTTTCTATCAGTTTGGATTTACTAGGGGAGAGTTCGTTACCAGGCTATATACCTCTGACAATTATGGTTGGTGGTTTTATGATATTATTTGGTTATCTAATGCATGCTAGAAAACAAACCCAACCCCTTATTAGTCTGAATTTATTCCGTATTCGCACATTTTCCATTGGTATTATCGGTAATATTGTTACACGCCTGGGAACTGGTTGCATGCCTTTTCTGATGCCTTTGATGCTACAAGTTGGGTTTGGTTATTCAGCCGTCATTGCCGGAATGATGATGGCGCCAACAGCTATCGGTTCTGTTTTAGCCAAATCTTTCGTTACCAATGTATTAGCCCGATTTGGATATCGTAAGACGCTGGTTAGCATAACAATCATTATTGGATTAATGATTTCTCAATTTTCACTACAATCACCAGAAATGCCTACTGTACTTTTAACTATTCCACTATTTTTACTGGGTATGGCTGTATCCATTCAATTTACTTCAATGAATACCATTACTTTAGCTGATTTAACCGACAATAATGCCAGTTCAGGAAATAGTTTATTAGCTGTAACTCAGCAGTTATCTATTAGCTTCGGTGTTGCTGTAAGTGCAGCTATTCTTCGTTTCTATGAGTCTATGCCTTATGGAACGGTTGTTGATCATTTCCACAGCACTTTTATTACCGTAGGAATAATCACTTTACTCGCTTCTTCCACCTTCCTGTTATTACATAAGGAAGATGGAGATAATATGCTCAAGAAAAAGGACACTTAAGGACGAAAAACTGAGCTACGTTCAATCAGCGTTGGAGTTAATACTAACAATTTAGGATCACTCTTTGGGTTATTCATCCGATAAAGCAAAGTATCAACAGCGAGCTTTCCTAATTCATCTTTTGGCTGATGAATGGTTGTCAATGGTGGAATCATATAAGGGGCAAGATCGATATCATCATAACCAATAATGGAAATATCATCCGGCACAGAAAGCCCCGCCTGGTACAGAGCCTGATAAGCGCCAACGGCCATTGCATCATTTCCGGCAAAAACAGCTTCTGGCGGTTCTGGATGTTGCAGTAATTTCTGCATTGATTCAAAACCACCAGCAAATTCAAAATCACTGTAAATTTCATATCCGTCAGGAATAATAAGGCCAGCGTTTACCATTGCCTTCCTATATCCCTGTAATCGATGATTAGCAGGCGTTTTATCTTGTGGACCTGCAATACAAGCTATTTTTTTAAAACCACAGCTAATAAGGTGATTAGTAGCTATCTCACCTCCTAACAAGGAATTATCCTGAATAATATCGCTGACAATCTCAAATGGAGACCAATCCATCATAACCATCGGTAAAGGAGGATAACGGCGTAAAACATCACAGGAGCTATGTTGATTTTCAGTACACATAATCAGCACCCCATCTACTCGCTTTTGCAGCAAAGTTTCCATGCTGTAATCCATTCGTTTGGCATCACCTTCTGTATTACACAAGATAAGACTGTAACCACGCTCATAACAACTTCGTTCAACCCCTCTTACAATTTCAGCATAAAAAGGATTATTACTGGTCGTTACCAGCATACCAATGGTTTTGGTTTGCTTGATCTTAAGACTTCGTGCAAGCGCTGATGGAGCATAATTCAATTGTTCAATCGCATCATTAACTTTCTTTTTTACACCATCACTGACATAACGATTATTATTAATAACATGAGATACAGTTGATGTAGAAACGCCTGCAAAACGAGCAACATCTTTCATTGTAGCCACAGTTAGTCCTGTTCAGTTAAAAATGCATCAATTTCATTTCGCCACGGGACGGAAGGCTGAGCTCCCTGACGGGTTACCGCTATCGCAGCAGCAGAATGAGCAAATCGTATGGCAGATAACATGGATTTTCTTTCCAACAATGCTGTCACCAGCGCACCGTTGAAAGTATCTCCTGCCGCAACAGTATCTACAACGTTAACTTTAAATCCCGGAACAATTTTTCCTTTCTGACCTCTTTCACTCAACCACACGCCACGGCGACCCAATGTGATAATTACCGTTTCAATACCTTTATCATGCAATATTTGAGCCGCATTTTCCGCATCTGAATCATTTTCTACTTTAATTCCAGTGAGATATTCCGCTTCAGTTTCATTCGGTGTAATGATATCCACCAGCGAGAGCAATTGATCAGATAATTTTCGGGCCGGCGCCGGATTGAGTATTACTTTTGTATTATTTTGTTTAGCTATTGTTGCCGCAAGTTGTACTGTTTCCAATGGAGATTCAAGTTGCATTAACAATACATCTGCTTCCTCAATAATATTTTGGTAACGATAGAAATATTCTGGTGTCAGCGCTGCATTAGCGCCTGCATTGATACCAATAACGTTTTCACCTTGCTGATTAACGAAAATCAACGCTACACCCGTTGTTTCTCCTTTAATCACTTCAATGCCAGAAGTTTTAATATTATCCTTTGCCAATTGCTGACAGATACGAAAACCAATATCGTCCTCACCAACACAAGCAATAAATGTAATATCAGCACCGCTGCGGCCTGCTGCTACCGCCTGATTAGCGCCTTTCCCACCAAAAGCAACCTGATATTGTTCCCCAATCACCGTTTCCCCTGGACGAGGGAATGACTTAAGATTCAAAATATGGTCAGCATTAATGCTGCCAAGCACCGCAAGTTTTGCTGTACTCATTACATTTATTCCTTTTCAATTATGCCGTCACCACCATCAATGAGTAACGGCACAAATACCGATTTATTTTTTAATAACTAACTCCAATTCCACAGGGATGACGGCTTCAACTTTTTCGCCTTTCAGCACTTTATTTGCAGTCTGAATACCCACGATACCAATTTGATCAGGACGCTGAGCGATTGTCGCTCCTAGTTTTCCTCTTTGAACAGCTTCTATACCATCTTCAGTACCATCAAAACCAACAACTAATACATCACTTTTACCTGCTGTCTGTAAGGCACGCAAAGCACCTAATGCCATTTCATCATTCTGAGCAAATACAGCTTGTACAGCCGGATGAGCTGTCAGTAAGTTCTGCATAACGTTTAGTCCCTTGGTACGATCGAAATCAGCAGGCTGACTAGCCAACACACTGAATTTATGTTCCTGCACTACCTTATTAAACCCTTCACCACGTTCACGGGCGGCAGAAGTACCAGCAATACCTTCTAGCTGAATAATTTTGGCCCCATTCCCCAATTTTTCGGCGATAAAATCACCCGCTATTTTACCACCCAAGCGGTTATCAGAAGCAATATGACTAACAACAGTACCTTTATTCGCTATCCGATCTAGAGTAATGACCGGAATTTTGGCATTGTTAGCCATAATAATGGCATTACCAACAGCATCGGAGTCAGTCGGGTTAATTAACATGAGTTTAGTACCACGTACCGTCAAATCTTGAACATTAGCTAATTCTTTCGCTGGATTATCCTGAGAATCCAATACAATTAGGTTATAACCCAACTTATCCGCTTCCTTTTGAGCGCTATCTTTCATTGTCACAAAGAATGGATTATTCAGTGTAGAAATGACTAACGCGATAGTGTCTTTCGCCAATGCATTTACACTTATAGTCATACTTAGCGCAACAGCAGATAAAATTGTGACTAATTTCTTCATTTTCATCGTGTTATTTCCTGTAGGGTGAGGTTATTTACCACTTTTGTTATCAACCAGAACTGCCAACAATATTACAATTGCTTTAACAATCATCTGATAGTTAGAAGAAATACCTAATAAGTTTAAGCCATTGTTTAAAAAACCGAGGATTAGCGCACCAATCAAAGTACCAATAATTAATCCCTTACCACCAGCCAGGCGAGTTCCTCCCAGAACTACGGCAGCAATAGCATCTAATTCATAACCGCCTCCCGCCATTGGTTGAGCGGAAGAAAGACGAGCGACTTCAATAATACTTGCCAATGCCGTTAGTAAGCCGCATAAGGAGTAAACGATAATTTTAATTTTATCGATATTGATACCAGATAAACGGGTAGCCGATTCATTCCCCCCCAAGGCATAAATATAACGACCTAAACGGGTGTGATGCAGGATATACCATGCGATAACAAAAACTATCAACATCAGCCATATTGGAGTAGGAATTCCCAGTGGACGGCCAATACCAAACCAACCAAACAGATCCGCATTATCACTGAATCCTGTATTTATTGGGCTACCATCAGTATAGACACGAGTGATTCCACGAAGTAACAACATCATGACCAGAGTGGCAATAAAAGCCTGTACTTTGCCTTTAGCAATTATTATTCCTGTACAAGCACCAATTGCAGCACCTAAAGCCAAAGCACTTACAATAGCTACCAGAGCATTAACTTCCATACCAACTAATGAAGCGGCTATTGCACCTGTTAACGCCAATAATGAACCAACAGACAGGTCAATACCCGATGTCAGGATAACTAATGTCATCCCAACGGCCATAATGGCATTGACTGACGTCTGTTGCAGAATATTAAACAAGTTATTCAAAGTGAAAAAATTTTGGCTAAGAGAAGAAACTACTGCTATCAGCACTAACAATGTAATCAGTGATTTTTGTTTCAGTAACCACTCTTTAGTAAACCAACGTTTAAATGTTGGTGATATATTAGAATTCATACTGAATTACTCCTGAATCGCTCTATACCCGTTATCTTTCAAGTTGCCTCTTTGTTGGCTGCACTTACTCACCCCGGTCACATAGTTCTTCCCGGGGATTCGCTCCCTTGCCGTCGCGATGCACCTTGAAATCCATAGGGTATATATTGTTGTTTGCCTACAGCAGCCGCCATCAAAACTTCTTGAGTTACCTGTTCAGCAAAAAATTCTCCGCTGATATGGCCTTCACACATAACCAAAATACGGTCACTCATTCCTATCACTTCTGGCATTTCGGAAGAAACGAGAATGATACTTAGCCCCTCCTTCTTGAATTGATTAATTAACTGGTAAATTTCTTTTTTTGCGCCAACATCTACACCACGCGTAGGTTCATCCAGAATAAGAACTTTTGGTCTGGTCATTAATCCACGAGCAATAGCTACTTTTTGCTGATTACCGCCAGAAAGTAAACCAATAGCTTGTTCCATTGAAGGTGTCTTGATACTAAACAATTTAATAAAGTCACTAACTGCACTCTGTTCTTCTTTATGATTAAGACCACCTAACCGATTACTGAAATAACGTAAGGCAGTAAGAGACATATTCTCTTTAATTGACATTCCCAAAACTAAGCCATCACGTTTACGATCTTCTGAAATATAAACAATCCCACACGCTAACCCATCCTGAGGATTACGAATTACAATGGGAGTTCCATCCAGCGTGATTTGCCCTTGAGTTTTTGGCAACGCACCATAAAGAATTTTCACCAATTCAGTGCGGCCAGCCCCCATCAGACCTGATATGCCCAAAATTTCCCCGCTATATAGGGAAAAACTGGCATTTGTCACTCCGGGACCAGAAATCTGCTTAACTTCAAGTCGTTTTTTACCCCGAGGTAAATTCAAGCGAGGATACTGATCTTCCAGTTTTCGCCCAACCATCATTTCAATCAGAGTCTCTTCTTTTAGCTCTTTTACCGGCTTTTCACCAATAAATTGCCCATCACGAAATACCGTCACATCATCGCAAATTTCAAAAATTTCTCTCAAGCGATGGGAGATATAAACAATGCCACATCCCTGAGATTTTAGTTCATGTATTACACGAAATAATGATTGAGTTTCTGTATCGGTCAGCGCATCAGTTGGCTCATCCATAATGATAACTTTGGATTTAAAACTCAGCACTTTAGCGATTTCAACCATTTGCTGGTCACCGATAGAAAGTTCCGTTACTAAACGGTGACTGCTGTAATTCAAATTTAATTTTTTTAACAGGCGATCTGCTTCCAGATACATTTTTCTCCAGTCAATCGCCCCGAATTTATTAACAAATTCACGTCCCAGAAAAATATTTTCAGCAATGGTCAGTTGAGGAATAAGATTTAATTCCTGATGGATAATCCCGATCCCCGCTTTCTGAGAGGAGCTAGGGCCAGAAAAAATCACTTCTTTTCCTAGATAATGAACCGTACCTGTATCTCTGGTATATATTCCAGTCAACACTTTCATCATCGTGGATTTACCTGCACCATTCTCCCCTACCAGCGCCATCACTTTACCCGGGTAAACACGTAGTGCCGCGTCAGATAATGCCTTGACACCAGGAAAAGATTTACCAATTCCTTTTAGTTCCAGTACAGGCTGCATCATCACCTCAGAAAGTCACACCAGCACAAAGGATAATATTGGCATAAGGAGAATGCTCTCCTGTGCGAATCACCGCTCGGCTATGTTTTGTTTTCTCTTTCAACATATTATGGCTAATATAGTCTACAGTAATTGAATTCCCTTGCTGTTTCTCAAGCTCTTTAATTTGAGTTAATATTAATTGATGTATCAAAGGATTATGGTCAATTATCTCCTCAGCTAAAAATGCAGCTTCAATCTGCATTTCTTGTGTAACGACATTAAGAACGGATATAAGGCTGGGAATTCCCTGGGTTAGCGCTAAATCAATCCGCTGGGCTAAAGAAGGAATTGGTAATCCAGCATCACCAATTGTAATCTGGTCAGTATGCCCTAGCTGAGAAATTACGGCTGAAATTTCAGAATTAAGTAATACACCTTTTTTCATTTTTTTATTCCATTAGCGAAACGTTTCGCTATTTAGTAATATAGAAAGTAATATTTAAAATACAACATTAGTGATACAAAAGTGTGATCGCTATCGAAACGTTTCGATAATAAAAGAAATGAAGATAAATGCTAACTTATTGAATATTTGATGCTGAATCGATTTTTAAGATAAATATTGTCTGTATCAACAAATAATGATTAAAATCTATGGAGAAGGCTAATTAGGTTTTATCTAATCCAACAGATAATATTGGTACGAATTATGCTATTAGCAGAAAAAATAGTTAACTTAAGTCACTATCTGGAAAGTGGTCTGTACGAAAGACAACAGACTATTCGTTTATGTTTGCTAGCAGCATTATGTGGGGAAAGTGTTTTTCTTCTCGGTCCTCCAGGTATCGCAAAAAGTTTGATAGCCCGCCGATTGAAATTTGCGTTTCGTGATGCCAGAGCATTTGAATATCTGATGACTCGTTTCTCAACCCCCGAAGAAATTTTCGGTCCTCTTTCTATTCAAGCACTGAAAGAAGAAGGACGTTACCAACGCCTAACCAACGGATATTTACCTGAAACTGAAATTGTCTTCCTTGATGAAATATGGAAAGCCGGTCCGGCAATTCTAAATACCCTACTGACTGCAATTAATGAAAGAAAATTCAGAAATGGGGATATAGAAGAGAAAATTCCAATGCGATTACTTGTAACAGCATCCAATGAGCTGCCTGAAGCAGATAACAGCCTGGAAGCACTCTATGACAGAATGCTAATTCGTATCTGGTTAGATAAAATTCAGGATAAAAAGAATTTCCGAGCGTTACTCACTAGCCACAAAAATGAAAATGACAACCCCGTCCCGACAGATATTCAGATAACAAGTGAAGAATTTTACCAATGGCAAAAGGAGATTGATAAAGTCGTTCTACCAGATAGTTGTTTTGATATTATTTATCATCTACGCCAGCAACTTGATGCAACAGAACATTCACCTTACGTTTCAGATCGGCGCTGGAAGAAAGCCATGCATTTATTACAAGCCAGTGCTTTCTTTAATGGCAGAAAAGAAATATCTCCTCTTGATTTAATATTGCTAAAAGATTGTTTGTGGCATGATCTTCACTCTTTTAAATTATTACCTCAGTATCTGAATACTCTCATCACCGAACAGGCATATCAGCAAAGAGTATTATCTCAAAAAATTGATTCGCTCTATCATCAATGGACTCAAGCCCGTCAGGATAAAAATGATCAGCAAGCGTTAAAACTGGAAAAACAAACCCGTCTGTTTGGACATAAAATACAATATTCGCTACCCGATCATATCAATGAAGAAAAATTGATTCTATTTCTACATCTACCTCTTCATCTCCATGATATTAAAGTCAATTTCATTGAGTTGGAAAAAAAAACGTTGAATATCTGGATAAACAAAGGCGGAGAACTATCAGCCCGTCTGAACGGCATTGGTTTCCCACAAAACATAGCAGCCGAAGTTAATTCAGCACATCAGCCAGAGATTTTTGATATCAGCCGTCGTTCATCCACGCTATATTTACCAAACCATCAGCATCAGCAAAACGAAGAAAACAACGAGTGGCTGGAAAAATTGGAAAAAATTAATCAAGAAATCCATCACCAACACCAACTGTTTAATCAGCATCAGCCATGTCTGTTTATTGAAAGTCATTGGCTTGCCACAATAGAGCAGAGTTTTATCCAGTTAGCCGATAAAATTAATCAGTTGAAAATAAAAATAGGCAACTAATTAAATGATTAGCCTGACAACCCTCGATCTTTTACTATCAATAAACGAGGGAGAGATAATAGAAGAGATCATATTAACGCTTTTAGCTTCACCTCAATTAGCTATTTTTTTTGAAAAACATCCTCGCTTGAAGCGTGCGCTATTAAAAGATGTCCCTGGCTGGAAACACGATTTACAGCAAAGGATTAAAGAAGCGCTCATTCCTGCAACTCTGGCAGAAGAATTTCAGTTATATCAACAATTACTGCCTGCCAACACAAATCATTTTTACCTTAAACTTCCCGATATCTCAGAAACCCTGAATCGAATTGAATCCCCTTTTAGTGAAGAAGCACAGAAACTCGCAACCAACATCATTGCTGATTCAAATACATTACAAACCCTATTTATTCAACGATGGAGGATCAGTTTGATCCTGCAAACCACAACTTTCCATAAGCAATTACTGGAACAAGAAAAAGAGCAACTACTGGCAGAATTGCAACAAAGGCTGACACTAAGCGGTAATCTAGATCCTGTTCTTAGTGAAAATGATAGGGCAGCAGGGCGATTATGGGATATGAGTAAAAATCAGTTAAATCATTCCCAAAATGATAATCAGTTATTGATTCGCTATAGTGAATTTCTTCGCCAACAGCCGGAACTGGAAAAATTAGCTCAATTACTTGGACGCAGCCAATCTGCAAAATCAAAACCACAGGAAAATCATTTTCTCGAACCATTTACCACAATCGAACGAACACCCGATACGGTTCCTGAACAGGTAAATGGAATCGGACAAAGTGATGATATTCTACGTCTATTACCGGTAGAATTGGCGATATTAGGAATTGAAGATCTGGAATACGAATTTTATCGCAAATTAGTAGAAAAAAAACTCCTGACCTATCGCTTACAAGGGGATAACTGGCAAGAAAAAACAACATTACGGCCAGTTACTCATTATAGCCAAGAAGAAAAACCACGAGGGCCATTTATTATTTGTGTCGATACTTCTGGTTCTATGGGGAGATTTAATGAAAAATGCGCCAAAGCCTTTTGTCTGGCACTGTTACGCATCGCTCTAGCTGATAATCGTAACTGTCATATCATGCTATTTACGACAGAAATTGTGCACTATGAACTATCCTCACCAGATGGTCTGGAGCAAGCTATTCGTTTTCTTAGCCAGACTTTCAAAGGAGGGACAGACCTCACTTTCTGTCTGACAAGCACAATAGAAAAAATGAAAGAACAACATTGGAAAAATGCTGATGCTGTTGTTATCTCAGATTTCATTGCCCAGCGTCTGCCGGACTCACTAATCCATCAGATAAAAAATCTGCAACTGCATCAGCAACACCGCTTCCATGCGGTCTCCATGTCCCAATATGGCAAGCCCGATATCATGCGGATATTCGATCATATCTGGCGCTTTGATACCGGACTTAAAAGCCGTTTACAGCGAAAATGGCGTCACTAATTGAATCAAAGCATATCTTCTACAGTTTCGCGTACTTCTGGTGACCAAATACTGCATTGAACCTGACCTATATGTTTCATTTGCAGTAGTAACATCACTAAACGAGATTGACCGATACCACCACCAATCGACTGTGGCATGTCACCTTTGAGTAACGCCTGATGCCAATCATATTGTAAACGCTCTTCATCACCAGTCAGTGCTAACTGACGCTCCAGTGCTTCTGCATCAACACGGATACCCATAGAAGAGATTTCAAAGGCATCTTCCAAAACAGGGTTCCAGACAATGATGTCGCCGTTTAGACCAGCAAAACCATCACAGTTTGGTGTCGTCCAGTCATCATAATCAGGCGCACGGACATCATGAGATTGACCATCGGATAATTTCGCACCAATACCTATGAGGAAAACAGCACCCAATTCTTTAGCAATAGCACGTTCACGACCTTTTGCATCCAGATCCGGATAACGGCTCAAAAGCGTTTCACTATGAACAAAGTGAATTTGATCTGGCAGGAACGGTGCCAGACCAAACTCTTTGCTGACAGCTTTTTCTGTTTCTTTTATTGCTTCGTAAATTTTACCGACTGTCTGTTTAAGATAAGCAAGTGAACGTTGCCCATCTCCCATCACTTTTTCCCAATCCCATTGATCAACATAAACAGAGTGAATTGGTGTTAAGCGATCCTCATCCGGACGCAATGCTTTCATATGAGTGTAAAGCCCTTGTTCAGACTGAAAGCCAAAACGACCCAGAGTTTTACGTTTCCATTTAGCCAACGAATGCACGACTTCGAAAGTTGAATCCGGTAAAGTTTTTACTTTTACCTGAACAGCTTTTTCATGGCCAGACAAGTTGTCCTGAATACCATCTCCCAAACAACTAAGGATTGGCCCTTGCACTTCAATCAGACCCAGTTTGCTTTCCAGCAGACGGGAAAAGAAGGATTTCACGAAACTGATTTGTTGCTGCTTTTCAATAAACGACTTTTTCATAATGTTATTCTCTAATTTTTTAGGTGGCCCTGATGTCCTGTTGGAAACATTAAGCAATAAAATGATAGATAAATTCAATATACTTTAATAAAAATAGCCTTTATGATTCATAAAATTCATTTTTAAGACTAAAAAAATGAAAATTCATTAAAAAACGAGGCTGAAAATGGCGGAAATTTATCAGATCGACAATCTAGACCGTGACATACTTCACGCTTTAATGGGCAACGCACGCACACCTTATGCCGAACTAGCAAAGAAATTTGCAGTCAGCCCAGGAACAATTCATGTTCGTGTGGAAAAAATGAAGCAAGCAGGAATCATCACCGGTACCAGAGTGGATATCAGCACGAAACAACTTGGTTATGATGTGTGTTGCTTTATTGGCATTATTCTTAAGAGTGCTAAAGATTACCCATCAGCTCTGAAAAAACTAGATAACCTAGATGAAGTGGTTGAGGTTTACTACACAACAGGCCACTACAGCATCTTTATTAAAGTTATGTGCCGTTCAATTGAATCCCTTCAAGATGTACTTATCAACAAAATACAAACTATCGATGAAATTCAATCAACAGAAACCTTGATCTCCTTACAAAACCCGATCATGCGAACAATTAAGCCATAAAATAAAATTTGTTATAACCACATTATCCACAGGTAGATCCCAACAGATTCACAGCGTACAATAGCGACTCTTGAAATCTGTTGAGATCACTATGGTCACTATTACTTTAATCAGCGGTAGCACAATGGGCAGTGCTGAATACGTAGCTGAACATATGGCTGAAATTTTGGAAGATGTTGGTTTCTCTACTGAAATGCTGCACGGCCCCTCTTTAGATGAGCTTCCTCAGGAAGGGATCTGGCTAGTCGTCACATCCACACATGGAGCAGGAGAATTGCCAGAAAATATACAACCATTGGCAGCAGAAATTTCTGAACAAAAACCTGATCTCAGCAAGGTAACGTTTGGCGCTGTTGGCCTTGGTAGTTCTGAATATGATACTTTTTGCGGTGCAATAAGATCATTTGACCAATTATTGATAGAAAATGGCGCCAAACGCCTAGGCGATCGTCTGGAAATTGATATTCAACAACATGAGATCCCCGAAGATCCCGCTGAAGAATGGGTTAAAAATTGGGCAAAGTCACTCTAATAAGAACAAAAAAACAGCAAACGATTGTGGATAACTTATCTAAAAAGCCGGGGTTAACCCGTAGTTATCCATAGTATAACTATCTGGTAATGATCACCTTGTGAATAACCATCAATTTAGATCCCAGTTTATACCTCGCGGGATCACGGATCATTCACAACAAATGATCCTTTACAGCTTTATGATCTTTCTAAGGAAAAATAACTTATCCACAAAAGATCATGATCCTAATAAAAGATCTAATAAACAGATCTTTAAATAAAAAAGATCTTCTTTTAATTACCGGCGATCTTACCCACTTGGTCTATCGCCAAAACTTGAGTAGAATTCTCTTCCCCTAATACAGCACTGAGCATTCTTATAACTAAAGGTTCATCACCATGTTTTATCCAGAACAATTTGACGTCATCATTATCGGTGGTGGTCATGCCGGTACTGAAGCTGCTATGGCAGCTGCTCGTATGGGCCGTCAAACCTTATTACTGACCCACAATATTGACACTTTGGGCCAAATGTCATGTAACCCAGCTATTGGTGGGATCGGTAAAGGACATCTGGTTAAAGAAATTGATGCTCTTGGTGGTTTAATGGCTAAAGCAACTGACCAAGCCGGCATTCAATTCAGAACTTTAAATGCCAGTAAAGGGCCTGCGGTTCGTGCAACACGTGCCCAAGCGGATAGAGTTCTCTATCGTCAAGCTGTGCGTATGGCGTTGGAGAATCAACCTAACCTGATGATCTTCCAACAACCTGTAGAGGATCTCATTGTTGAAAATGACATAGTGACTGGTGCAGTAACACGCATGGGACTCAAATTCAGAGCCAAAGCTGTTGTTTTGACTGTGGGAACATTTCTTGACGGTAAGATCCACATTGGTCTGGAAAATTATAGTGGTGGAAGGGCCGGTGATCCTCCAGCAATTTCATTAGCACAACGCTTACGTGAGTTACCCTTACGTGTAAACAGATTAAAAACAGGAACACCACCACGTATTGATGCCAGAACGATTGATTTTGGTCAGTTAACACAACAATTAGGCGATAATCCAACACCTGTATTCTCTTTCCTTGGAAATGTGGAACAACATCCACAACAAATACCGTGTTATATCACCCATACCAATGAAAAAACGCACGACGTGATCCGCAATAATTTGGATCGTAGTCCAATGTATGCCGGGATCATTGAAGGGATCGGTCCACGTTATTGTCCTTCAATCGAAGATAAAGTCATGCGTTTTGCGGATCGTAATACTCATCAGATCTTCCTTGAGCCTGAAGGATTGACTAGTAATGAAATCTATCCAAATGGTATTTCTACTAGCTTACCATTTGACGTACAGATGCAAATTGTCCACTCCATGAAAGGAATGGAAAATGCTCGCATTATTCGTCCTGGTTATGCAATAGAATACGATTTCTTCGATCCAAGAGATCTGAAACAAACATTAGAAAGTAAATTTATCCACGGTCTATTCTTTGCTGGACAAATTAACGGCACTACAGGTTATGAAGAAGCTGCTGCTCAAGGACTCTTGGCAGGCCTTAATGCAGCTCGTTACGCTTCAGAAGAAGAAGGTTGGTTCCCTCGCCGTGATCAAGCTTATATCGGCGTTTTAGTTGACGATTTATGTACTTTAGGGACTAAAGAACCATATCGTATGTTTACTTCTCGAGCTGAGTATCGCTTGATGTTACGTGAAGATAATGCAGACCTACGCTTAACAGAAAAAGGCCGTGAATTAGGGTTAGTAGATGATTTACGTTGGGAACATTATTGCCGTAAAGTGGAAATGGTTGAACAAGAACGTCAGCGTTTACGTAATATTTGGATTCACCCTAATTCAAATAATCTTGATGATATTAACAATATATTAAAAACGCCATTGTCGAAAGAAGCTAATGGTGAAGATCTACTGCGTCGTCCTGAGATGAATTATGAACTTTTGACCTCGTTGCCTCTGTTTTCCCCAAGTCTTGAAGAACCACAGGCCGCTGAGCAGGTTGAGATTCAGGTTAAATACGAGGGATATATCGCCCGCCAGCAGGAAGAAATTGAAAAACAGCTACGTAATGAAAACACATTATTACCGGTTGATCTCGATTACCGCCAAATCAGTGGTCTTTCTAATGAAGTTGTCGCCAAACTCAATGATCATAAGCCAACTTCAATTGGTCAGGCTTCACGTATTTCAGGGGTAACACCTGCTGCAATTTCAATTTTACTTGTGTGGTTGAAAAAACAAGGATTATTGCGCCGCAGTGCCTGAGGGGATTTTGATTGTGCTAAACAAACTAGAATTGTTGCTGACCGAAGCAGGAATAGAGCTGTCACTACAGCAGAAACAGCAGCTTGTAGCCTATGTTGATATGCTCAATAAGTGGAATAAGGCTTACAATCTCACATCAGTACGTGATCCAGAGCAAATGCTGGTGCGTCATGTTATGGACAGTATTGTTGTCAGCCCTTATCTGCAAGGTCATCGTTTCATCGATGTGGGCACAGGCCCTGGGTTGCCAGGTATTCCATTAGCTATTGTCCGTCCAGATTCTCATTTCACATTGCTGGACAGTTTAGGTAAAAGAGTGAGATTTTTGCGTCAGGTTCAGCATGAACTTGATTTGATAAATATCGAACCAGTGCAAAGTAGGGTTGAAGCGTATTTTTCTGAGCCGCCTTTTGATGGTGTAATAAGCCGTGCTTTTGCTTCATTGCAAGATATGGTCTCTTGGTGCAGTCATTTGCCCGAACCTATTCATGGGCGTTTCTATGCGCTTAAAGGTATGCTTTCAGAAGATGAACTAACTATGTTACCTCTTGGAATTTCTGTCGATTCGGTTATTAAATTAGAGGTTCCTGAACTGGAAGGGCAACGTCATTTGGTTATCCTTAAATCAAACTGATTTTGTTATTTGTCAATAAAGTTATAAATAATTAGTGATGTTGAGCACAATTATACTGTAATCGACATCGTTAATTATGGTTTGCCTCGTTTCAGCTTTAATTTACCGAGTTATTACATAAAAATAACGTTATCTTGATATTAAGATAGTTGAACCTTTGAAAATCAGATAAAGCGTTTTTTCATCAGATTCACTCTTTTAAACTGGCTAGAAATTAGCTGAGTGATTTAAATCAATAATATAATCACTCTTTTGTATGGAATTAAATTAAGGAATTGATTTTATTATTAATTTTATTTATTTTTGTTTCCTGTGAATGTTAAAGATAATTAACAAATAAAAAATTTATGTGATTTGAATCACATTTAACTCTGAAATATATGAAATTATAAAAAACAAGAAATCAGCACAATTATTAGCTTGCGATCTGGCGCCAAAATAAAAAATTTAAATAATTGTTCACCTTTTCGCTACTTATGGATTGAATTCATTTTGGCGGCCCGTATAATTTGCACGTTTTTGTCACTTGACACTCTTAAGCAAAGGCAGTTTTATACAACATTTAGCAAAACCTGATATGCAAGGCGTGCAAGGGGAGAAAACAAAAGTCATGTCTGTATCCCTTTACAGCGGTAAAATTGCACTGAAGCTGCTTTTTTTGCAGTTAATGACTTTTGTTGTTCTCAGTGTGGCTTTTTGTACCAAAAGTATAGAATGGGGCGCTTCTGCTTTTGCTGGTGGGTTAGCATGTTGGTTACCTAATGCCGTATTCATGCTGTTTGCCAGTTTTCAAAAAGCAAAAGAAGAAGAGGTTCCTGTACGTATTGCATGGTCTTTCGCTGTTGGCGAAGGGTTGAAAGTTATTATTACGATAGCTGTGCTGGTTGTTGCTTTAGGCGTGTTTAAAGCGGCGTTTGCACCACTAGGTTTAACTTATTTAGCGGTGCTGATTGTGCAAATCATCGCACCTGCTGTGATAAACGGTTAGGTTTTCAACAATAAAAGGGTAAGAGGCATCATGTCTGCATCAGGAGAAGTTTCAACTGCAAGGGACTACATAGGCCACCACCTGAATAACCTTCAGTTGGACCTACGTACCTTTGAGTTGGTCGATCCCAACTCTGGTGGTTCTGCAACGTTCTGGACGTTGAACATTGACTCGCTTTTTTTCTCAGTCGTATTAGGGATTTTATTTCTGTATGTATTCAGAAAGGTTGCGGTTAATGCCACCAGTGGCGTACCTGGCAAACTTCAGACTGCTATAGAATTGATCATGGGTTTTGTTGATAACAGCGTTCGTGATATGTATCACGGCAAGAGCAAAGTTATTGCCCCCTTGGCACTAACAGTGTTCGTTTGGGTGTTATTAATGAACGTGATGGACTTATTGCCAATCGATTTTCTCCCTTATATCGGTGAACATGTCTTTGGTTTACCTGCTCTGCGTGTCGTGCCAACAGCAGATGTCAGTATTACCTTGTCGATGGCTATCGGTGTTTTTGTCCTCATCCTCTTCTACAGCATTAAGATGAAAGGGATTAGTGGTTTTACAAAAGAGCTGACTTTACAGCCTTTTAATCATCCACTGTTTATTCCAGTTAACTTAATTCTGGAAGGCGTTAGCTTGCTTTCAAAACCGGTATCACTCGGTTTGCGACTGTTTGGTAACATGTATGCGGGTGAATTGATCTTTATTCTTATAGCTGGTCTGTTACCGTGGTGGTCGCAGTGGTTACTTAGCCTACCTTGGGCTATTTTCCACATACTGATTATTACGTTACAAGCCTTTATTTTCATGGTTCTGACGATTGTTTATCTATCGATGGCATCTGAAGAACATTAATTTTTTACCACAATAACTAACTGTGTTTTAACTGAAACAAACTGGAGACTGTCATGGAAAACCTGAATATGGATCTGCTGTACATGGCTGCCGCTGTGATGATGGGTCTAGCGGCAATCGGTGCTGCGATCGGTATCGGCATCCTCGGAGGTAAATTTTTGGAAGGCGCTGCTCGTCAGCCGGATTTAATCCCTCTGCTGCGTACACAGTTCTTTATCGTTATGGGTCTGGTTGACGCCATCCCAATGATTGCTGTGGGCCTTGGCTTGTACGTAATGTTTGCTGTCGCGTAGTTTGTAGAAATCATCTGAAACTACGTCAACTCATTAATTTTAAAAGAGGTATTGTGCTGTGAATCTTAATGCAACAATCCTCGGCCAGGCCATTGCGTTTGTCCTGTTTGTGATGTTCTGTATGAAATTCGTATGGCCACCAATCATGGCGGCCATAGAAAAACGTCAAAAAGAAATTGCTGACGGTTTAACTTCTGCGGAACGAGCCAAAAAGGACCTGGACTTAGCGCAAGCCAATGCGACCGACCAAATGAAGAAAGCGAAAGCGGAAGCTCAGGTCATCATTGAACAGGCTAATAAACAAAAAGCCCAGATTCTTGATGATGCGAAAGCGGAAGCCGAGCAGGAACGTAACAGAATCGTAACGCAAGCTCAGGCAGAAATTGATGCCGAACGTAAGCGTGCTCGGGAAGAGTTGCGTAAGCAGGTCGCTATGTTGGCTATCGCAGGTGCCGAGAAAATCATCGAGCGTTCCGTGGATGAAGCTGCTAATAGCGACATCGTTGATAAACTGGTCGCTGAACTGTAAGGAGGGAGGGGCATGTCTGAATTCGCTACTGTAGCTCGCCCCTACGCCAAAGCAGCTTTTGACTTTGCTGTAGAAAAACAATCGCTTGAACAATGGCAGAATATGCTGGCGTTCACGGCTGAGGTGACTCGTAATGAGCAAGTTGGTGAGCTGCTTTCCGGTTCATTGGCATCGGAAACATTAGCTAATACCTTTATCGCAATTTGCGGTGAACAGGTTGATGAGCATGCTCAGAACTTTATTCGTGTTATGGCAGAGAACGGTCGCTTACTGGCGTTACCGGAAGTTTTGCAGCAATTTATTCAATTGCGTGCATCACTTGAATCAACTGTTGATGTTGAAGTGATTTCTGCTGCCGAACTGAGAGAACAACAGCTAGCTAAAATTTCTGTAGCGATGGAAAAACGTCTGTCACGCAAAGTTAAGCTGAATTGCAAAATTGATAAGTCTGTTATTGCTGGTGTGGTTGTCCGCGCGGGTGATTTGGTGATTGATGGCAGTATTCGCGGCCGTTTAGATCGCTTAACAGACGTCTTGCAGTCTTAAGGGGACTGGAGCATATGCAACTGAATTCCACCGAAATCAGCGAACTGATCAAGCAGCGCATTGCTCAGTTCAATGTAGTGAGTGAAGCTCACAATGAAGGTACGATTGTATCCGTTAACGACGGTATCATTCGTATCCACGGTTTAGCCGAAGTTATGCAGGGTGAGATGATCGCACTGCCTGGCAATCGTTATGCAATCGCATTGAACTTGGAGCGTGACTCCGTAGGTGCGGTTGTAATGGGCCCGTATGCTGACTTAGCAGAAGGCATGAAGGTCAAATGTACCGGCCGTATT
Organism: Photorhabdus aballayi; assembly: GCF_026153155.1. NCBI lineage: Bacteria > Pseudomonadati > Pseudomonadota > Gammaproteobacteria > Enterobacterales > Morganellaceae > Photorhabdus > Photorhabdus aballayi. Next base: position 20,626 of record NZ_JAPFCD010000061.1, read on the forward strand.
CTTGAAGTGCCTGTTGGTCGTGGTCTGCTTGGTCGTGTAGTAAACACACTGGGTGAGCCGATTGATGGTAAAGGCCCTGTTGAGCATGATGGTTTCTCTGCCGTTGAAATGATTGCTCCAGGTGTTATCGACCGTCAATCTGTTGATCAGCCGGTACAAACTGGTTATAAATCCGTTGACGCAATGATCCCTATCGGTCGCGGTCAACGTGAACTGATTATCGGTGACCGTCAAACGGGTAAAACAGCACTGGCTATTGACGCAATCATTAACCAGCGTGACTCAGGCATAAAATGTGTCTATGTCGCAGTTGGTCAGAAAGCTTCTACTATTGCGAACGTTGTTCGTAAATTAGAGGAGCATGGTGCTCTTGCTAATACCATTGTGGTTGTTGCGACTGCTTCAGAATCTGCGGCATTACAATACCTGGCGCCATATTCTGGTTGTGCAATGGGCGAATACTTCCGTGATCGCGGTGAAGATGCGCTGATTGTTTACGATGATTTGTCCAAGCAAGCTGTAGCTTATCGTCAAATTTCCCTGTTGCTCCGTCGTCCGCCAGGACGTGAAGCATTCCCTGGTGACGTTTTCTATCTGCACTCTCGTTTGCTGGAACGTGCAGCACGCGTTAACGCTGAATATGTAGAAAAATTCACTGATGGTGAAGTGAAGGGTAAAACCGGTTCTCTGACGGCCCTGCCTATCATTGAAACTCAGGCGGGTGACGTATCAGCATTCGTACCAACAAACGTTATTTCAATTACTGATGGTCAGATCTTCTTGGAATCTAGTTTGTTCAATGCGGGTATTCGTCCAGCAGTTAACCCAGGGATTTCCGTATCCCGCGTAGGTGGCGCTGCTCAGACTAAAATCGTTAAGAAATTGTCTGGGGGCATTCGTACTGCTCTGGCTCAATATCGCGAACTGGCAGCATTTTCTCAGTTTGCTTCTGACCTTGATGATGCAACCCGTAAACAGTTGGATCATGGTCAAAAAGTAACTGAATTGCTGAAACAGAAACAGTATGCTCCAATGTCTGTTGCACAACAGTCGTTGTCTCTGTTTTCTGCGGAACGTGGTTATCTGGAAGATATCGAAATTGCTAAGGTTATTGATTTCGAATCTGCGTTGCTTGCATATGCCAACCGTGAACATGCTGATCTTCTAAAAGAGATTGACCAGTCTGGTGGTTACAATGAAGAGATCGAAGCAAAGCTGAAAGCTCTGCTGGATTCCTTCAAGGCAACTCAGTCCTGGTAACACTATTCGGCCCGGTTTAATTAAACATGGGCCGTCTGGTTAATGAGGAGAATCAGGAATGGCCGGCGCAAAAGAGATACGTACCAAGATCGCCAGCGTGCAAAACACGCAAAAAATCACTAAAGCGATGGAGATGGTTGCCGCGTCCAAAATGCGTAAAACGCAGGATCGCATGGCGGCCAGCCGTCCTTATGCAGAAACCATACGCAGCGTGATTGGTCACCTTGCGTTAGGTAATCTGGAATATAAACATCCATACCTTGAAGAACGTGAAACCAAACGTGTCGGGTATCTGGTTGTTTCTACCGATCGTGGCTTGTGCGGTGGTTTGAACACTAATCTGTTCAAAAAACTGCTTTCAGAAATGAAAGACTGGTCTGATAAAGGTGTCCAGTGTGATCTGGCGCTTATCGGCTCTAAGGCTACTTCTTTCTTTGCTTCTGTTGGAGGCAACGTTGTTGCTCAGGTAACAGGCATGGGAGATAACCCTTCACTATCCGAATTGATCGGGCCAGTGAATGTCATGCTGCGGGCATACGATGAGGGACGTCTGGATAAATTGTATGTGGTGACAAACAAGTTCATCAATACAATGTCCCAGGAACCGACTATTACTCAGTTATTGCCTCTGCCTGCCGGAGATGATGAGACACTGAAGAAGAAATCCTGGGATTATTTATACGAACCTGATCCTAAGGCGTTGCTAGATATACTGCTGCGTCGTTATGTAGAATCGCAGGTTTATCAGGGCGTCGTTGAAAACCTGGCTAGTGAACAGGCCGCACGAATGGTGGCGATGAAAGCCGCAACTGATAATGGTGGCAGCCTGATCAAAGAGTTGCAGTTGGTTTATAACAAAGCTCGTCAGGCCAGCATAACTCAGGAGCTGACCGAGATTGTCTCGGGCGCTTCCGCGGTTTAACAGCTAGGTTTATGAATTACGTAGAGGATTCAAGATGGCTACTGGAAAGATTATCCAGGTAATCGGCGCCGTGGTGGACGTCGAATTCCCTCAAGATGCCGTACCAAAAGTATACGATGCTCTTGAGGTTCAAAACGGCGAAGCTAAACTGGTGCTGGAAGTTCAGCAGCAGTTAGGCGGCGGCGTTGTTCGTTGTATTGCAATGGGTACTTCTGATGGCTTAAGCCGTGGTTTAAGCGTCACTGATTTAGGCCACCCAATTGAAGTTCCGGTTGGTAAAGCGACATTGGGCCGTATCATGAACGTATTGGGTGAGCCAATCGACATGAAAGGCAATATCGGTGAAGAAGAGCGTTGGGCTATTCATCGTCCAGCGCCAAGCTATGAAGAGTTATCTAACTCTCAAGAACTGCTGGAAACCGGTATCAAGGTAATGGACCTAATTTGCCCATTCGCTAAGGGTGGTAAAGTTGGTCTGTTTGGTGGTGCGGGCGTAGGTAAAACCGTAAACATGATGGAGTTGATCCGTAACATTGCGATTGAGCATTCAGGTTACTCCGTATTTGCCGGTGTAGGTGAACGTACCCGTGAAGGTAACGACTTCTACCACGAAATGACAGACTCTAACGTACTGGATAAAGTATCTCTGGTATATGGTCAGATGAACGAGCCGCCAGGAAACCGTCTGCGTGTTGCGTTGACTGGTCTGACAATGGCTGAAAAGTTCCGTGATGAAGGCCGCGATGTTCTGTTATTTGTTGATAACATCTACCGTTATACCTTGGCAGGTACTGAAGTATCCGCATTGCTTGGCCGTATGCCATCTGCGGTAGGTTATCAGCCAACTCTGGCGGAAGAAATGGGTGTTCTGCAAGAACGTATTACTTCCACCAAAACCGGCTCTATTACTTCCGTACAGGCTGTTTATGTACCAGCGGATGACTTAACCGACCCATCTCCGGCGACAACTTTCGCGCACTTAGACGCAACCGTAGTTTTGAGCCGTCAGATCGCTTCTTTGGGTATTTACCCTGCGGTTGATCCGTTGGATTCTACCAGCCGTCAGCTCGATCCGCTGGTTGTTGGTCAGGAGCACTATAATGTTGCTCGTGGTGTTCAGTCTATCCTGCAACGTTATCAAGAACTGAAAGATATTATCGCTATCCTAGGTATGGATGAGCTGTCAGAAGACGATAAGCTGGTAGTTGCGCGTGCTCGTAAGATCCAGCGCTTCCTGTCTCAGCCATTCTTCGTTGCAGAGGTCTTTACAGGTTCACCAGGTAAATTCGTTTCCTTGAAAGACACTATCCGTGGCTTTAAAGGTATCCTGGATGGTGACTATGACCACTTGCCAGAACAAGCGTTCTACATGGTTGGTACCATCGAAGAAGCTGTGGAAAAAGCGAAGAAACTTTAATACGGCTGACCGGAGGTTGACATGGCTGCGATGACTTACCATCTGAATGTTGTCAGTGCTGAGAGCCAGATGTTTGAAGGTTTGGTACAGAAAATTCAGGTGACAGGTAGTGAAGGTGAACTGGGTATTTATCCAGGACATGCACCGCTACTGACTGCCATAAAACCTGGCATGGTACGTATTGTTAAGCAGTTCGGTGAAGAAGAGGTCATTTACCTTTCTGGTGGTATCCTTGAGGTACAACCGAGCGGCGTTATCGTACTGGCTGACACTGCGATCCGTGGTAAAGATTTGGATGAAGCTAAAGCGTTGGAATCTAAACGTAAAGCTGAAGAACACATCCGTAATTCTCACGGTGATGTTGACTATGCTCAGGCATCGGCTGAATTGTCTAAAGCGATTGCGAAGCTTCGTGTAATCGAGTTAACAAAAAAAGCGATGTAATACAGGCGGTTAAATAAATAAGCCAGTTGGTGCGAGCTAACTGGCTTTTTTGTATTGCGAAATATGTAGTAATTTATCTTATAAACAGGTTTACTTTTATTTCTTAAATTGGAGTTATCGGGTTTCTTATGTCTAACAGTGCAAAAAGTGTTGTGATCCTTGCCGCGGGTAAAGGAACCCGCATGTACTCTGATCTCCCTAAAGTGTTGCACTTGCTGGCCGGTAAACCTATGGTTCAGCATGTAATTGATACTGCAATGGCATTGGGTGCTAAAAATGTTCATCTAGTTTATGGACATGGTGGTGACTTGATGAAACAAACCCTTTCTGATCAAACACTGAACTGGATATTACAAACAGAGCAGTTAGGGACTGGTCATGCAATGCAGCAGGCAGCACCACATTTCGCTGATGATGAAGATATTTTGATACTGTATGGCGACGTGCCTCTTATTGGTACAGATACCCTTGAACGCCTGCTAGCGGTTAAACCTGACGGTGGTATAGGTTTATTGACAGCAATTTTGGATAATCCAACGGGTTATGGTCGTATTGTTCGTGAAAACGGAGAAGTAACTGGCATCATTGAACAAAAGGATGCGACTGAAGATCAACGTAAAATCAATGAAATAAATACAGGGATTTTGGTTGCTAACGGTGGTGATTTAAAACGTTGGTTGTCCCAATTGGATAACAACAATGTTCAAGGTGAATACTACCTTACTGATGTGATTGCGCTAGCTTATAAAGAAGGTCGAAAAATTGAAGCGGTGCACCCAACTCGCTTGAGTGAAATGGAAGGTGTAAATAACCGCCTTCAACTTTCCGCTCTTGAACGCATTTATCAATCTGAACAAGCGGAACAATTATTGCTAGCAGGCGTTATGCTGTTAGATCCTGCTCGTTTTGATTTACGTGGCACACTGATTCATGGCCGTGATGTGGTTATTGATACTAACGTCATTATTGAGGGTAATGTAACCCTTGGTAATAACGTACAGATTGGTACTGGTTGTGTGTTGAAGAATTGTATTATTGGCGATGATTCTATTATTAGCCCTTATACAATTGTTGAAGATTCTGAAATGGAAACGGGTTGTACTGTTGGGCCTTTTGCTCGTTTGCGTCCCGGTTCTAAGCTTGCTGAAAAAGCCCATGTAGGGAATTTCGTTGAGATGAAAAAATCTTATCTGGGTAAAGGTTCTAAAGCTGGACATTTGACTTATCTTGGCGACGCAGACATTGGTCGTGATGTAAATATTGGTGCAGGTACTATTACCTGTAACTACGACGGCGCTAATAAATTTAAAACCATTATTGGTGACGATGTTTTTGTTGGTTCTGATACTCAGCTTGTCGCTCCAGTGACTGTTGCTAAAGGCGCAACAATCGGAGCAGGGACAACAGTGACAAAAAACATAGCTGAAAATGAACTGGTAGTAAGCAGAACTAAACAGACACATATTCAGGGGTGGAAACGCCCTGTGAAGGAAAAAAAATAAAATAATAATCCCCACTCTACAGGCTCGGGGACCGGAAAAACCGGAAAACAATCAGGCTCTTGACATATAAAGGGCTTTCATCAGCCCTATTTTTAGGAATAAAACTGATGTGTGGAATTGTTGGTGCAGTAGCACAACGAGATATTGCAGAAATCCTGATTGAAGGATTGCGTCGTTTGGAATACCGAGGTTACGACTCCGCTGGTTTGGCGGTTGTTGATAACGAAAAAAATATGCTTCGTCTGCGTGAAGTCGGTAAGGTACAAGTACTTGCTGATGAGGTTGATAAGCAACCCGTCCTTGGTGGGACAGGTATTGCTCATACCCGTTGGGCTACACACGGTGAACCAAACGAGAAAAATGCTCACCCGCATGTATCTGATTATATTGCTGTTGTTCACAACGGTATTATTGAAAATTATGAAGAATTACGCGTTCAGTTAATTGAGCGCGGTTACCAGTTTATCTCGGATACTGATACAGAAGTTATTGCCCACCTTGTTCATTGGGAGCAAAAACAAGGTGGCACTTTGCTAGAAGCTATTCAACGAGTTATTCCTCGGCTACGTGGTGCTTATGGTGCAGTCATCATGGATAGCCGTGATCCTGGAACAATAATTGCTGCAAGATCCGGTAGTCCTTTGGTTATAGGTCTGGGTGTTGGAGAAAACTTTCTGGCGTCTGACCAGTTGGCACTATTGCCTGTTACTCGCCGTTTTATCTTCCTTGAGGAAGGGGATATTGCCGAAGTAACCCGTCGTACTGTGAGTATTTTTAATGCTCAAGGCAAACCGGTTGAACGGGAACAGGTTGAATCCAATATTCAGTATGATGCTGGTGACAAAGGTGTCTACCGTCATTACATGCAAAAAGAGATCTATGAACAGCCAATGGCGATCAAAAGTACTTTAGAAAGGCGTTTGAGTCATGGGCAAGTAGATCTGTCTGAACTTGGTCCTAACGCCGCTGAATTATTAGCTAAAGTAGAGCATATTCAGATTGTTGCCTGTGGTACATCCTATAACGCGGGAATGGTTTCCCGTTATTGGTTTGAAGCATTGGCTGGTATTCCTTGTGATGTAGAAATTGCTTCTGAATTCCGTTACCGCAAATCAGCACGCCGTTCAGGAAGCTTACTGATCACATTATCTCAATCAGGTGAAACCGCAGATACATTAGCAGCACTGCGTTTATCTAAAGAGCTTGGATATCTCACATCGTTGACTGTCTGTAACGTAGCGGGTTCTTCTTTAGTACGTGAATCTGATTTTGCTCTGATGACCAAAGCCGGTGCAGAAATAGGTGTTGCTTCAACTAAGGCGTTTACAACTCAACTAACAGTATTGCTGATGCTGGTGGCTTACCTTGGACGCTTGAAAGGTGTTGATGCAGGACAGGAGCAAGAAATTGTTCATGCATTACACGCATTGCCAAGCCGTATCGAAAGCATGTTATCGAAAGATAAAATTATTGAAGCGCTGGCGGAAGATTTTTCTGACAAACACCACGCTTTGTTCCTTGGCCGTGGTGATCAATATCCGATTGCGGTTGAAGGCGCTCTGAAATTAAAAGAGATTTCTTATATCCATGCTGAGGCTTATGCTGCCGGTGAATTAAAACATGGCCCACTAGCACTGATTGATGCAGATATGCCGGTTATCATTGTAGCTCCGAACAATGAACTGCTAGAAAAACTGAAATCTAATATCGAAGAAGTACGTGCTCGTGGTGGATTGCTATATGTGTTTGCTGATCAGGATGCGGGTTTTACTGATAGTGAAGGAATGAAGATTATTCCATTGCCGCATGTTGAAGAGCTGATTGCACCAATATTTTATACTGTACCACTGCAATTGCTTTCCTATCATGTTGCTCTGATTAAAGGAACTGATGTTGATCAGCCTCGTAATTTGGCTAAATCAGTAACCGTAGAATAATCGTTTTATAGTAAGACGTTGAAATAAGCCTCTGTACATTAAAAATACAGAGGCTTTTTTTGAGTTAAGAAAATTTATCATTATTTCCTTGCCGATAAAAATAGATTACGCTATTGTAATGTTATATTATTACATTTTGGCGAAATTATGAAACCAGATATCCATCCAAACTACCGGGTAGTTGTATTTCACGATACTAGTGCTAATGCCTATTTTACAATTGGCTCCACGATTCGCACAGAACGGATAATTACCCTTAATGGGGAAGAATACCCATATGTCACTATTGATGTGTCATCAGAATCACATCCTTTTTATACGGGTAAGCAGAAAACCTTGTCTCAGGAAGGAAGCACTGCACGATTCCAGAAAAAATTCGGGCGTTTTATTGGTAATAAATAGATTGAGAGATCATAAAAAATGCAGGTGCTAAGTTCACTTAAAACGGCAAAAACTCGCCACCCCGATTGCAAAATTATAAGCCGTCGTGGTCGATTATATGTTATTTGTAAATCTAATCCGCGTTTTAAGGCAGTTCAGGGAAAGAAAAAGAAACGTGGATAATAGATAGAAAACTCGTAGTTTTAACTGCGAGTTTCATGTGATTCTCTGCCCACTATTTTATTAAATGATGATGTTGCACGGTGGGAAGTTAAATACTTAATTGGCTTTTACTTGCACATGTTTTTACGTGTGAAATCTCTCAATATTTCGGTGGTGATAGATCTTTTTTCAACATGGAGTCAAATGTAGTGCCAATATTATCCTCTGAGCCGATATTAATTAACCCGAATTCTGGTTAAGCCATCACTGGCAAATCGTCTT
>NZ_JAPFCD010000062.1:0-28711 GCF_026153155.1 Photorhabdus aballayi
AGGAGGGTAGACAGGAAGGTAGAGAGGAAGGTAGACAGGAAGGTCGAGAGGAAGGTAGAGCTGAAAATAAACTGGAAACGGCTCGTGCCTTATTACGGCATGGCGTAAGTTTGGACATTATTGTCACCAGTACCGGACTGAGCCGGGATAAAATTGAAGCGTTAAAGCATTAAGTTAATCTCCTTTTTCGCTGCAAAATGCCGATATTCAAGATCGGCATTTTTGTTCTTATTTATAGAGAGCAAAATGACACCTTAAGAGCATGGGGAACGCGATTAGGTGAGTTGCTTGCGGAAACAAAATCACGGTTTATAAAAAAACAAAAGTTATAATCTTATAATAAACCAATTATTGTCTTAATGAACAAATATCAATTTTAACTATTTATGAACTTCGTAGAAAATCGGTCAAATCGAATTACTAATAAATCTCATAATCAATAAGCAATCAAAAAAGTACCAATTACTGAACATAATTAATATTGATTTCAAATTTCAAACTATAATAGACGTATTATCTGTCGCCCTAAAGAAACAATCTAACTGCAAACATGATTTCATTTTATCTATTTATTACTACCGTAAAAAATCCATTTTATTAGCACTGCAATAAGACTATACCTAATAGATTTCGAGTTGCATCGCGGCGGCAAGTGAATGAATCCCCGGGAGCATAGATAACTATGTGACTGAGGTGAGTGAAAGCAGCCAACAAAGCAGCAGCTTGAAAGATGAAGGGTATATCTTTTTCTTCTCTAATCTGAAGAGATACTTTTCCTCTTATACCACTAAGATTATTTTCTCCTATAGCGATTTGTATAATCATACTTACCTATCGATTTTTTGATCATAAATTAATCGATGAAATAGAAAATAATTCTCCATTCATAATTTCCCTACCCCTAAAACCAAATAAAACAGCCCTAATACCTAAAATGGTTAGCCTCTGCCATACCAACTAATAATTACCCTTCATTATTAATTAATATTCCCTCTAAAGATTCATTACTTATAATCGTGCCGCTTTATTAAAAACGACCTAAACAGTTACCGGACAAATTTTATCAGTATGAATAATAACCTCTACGTCAGGTTGTTGCGGTAGCTATACCCATAGATCAATGCAAATAAAAACAAGGTGATAGCTGCTTTCTTGTTTTTTAAATATCAATAACTCACGAAGGAAAACATTATGGCTACAACTCCAGAACAAATCGCTGTTGAATATCCGATCCCTACTTATCGGTTTGTCGTCTCAATCGGTGATGAGCAGATCCCTTTTAACAGCGTTTCAGGACTCGATATTTCTCATGACGTCATTGAATATAAAGACGGCACCGGTAATTATTACAAAATGCCCGGTCAACGTCAGGCGATTAATATTACCCTGCGCAAAGGGGTATTTGCCGGCGATACTAAACTTTTCGATTGGCTTAATTCCATCCAACTGAATAAAGTTGAGAAAAAAGATATTTCAATCAGCCTGACCAATGAAGCCGGCACTGAAATTTTAATGACCTGGAGTGTGGCAAATGCCTTCCCAACCTCATTAACCTCCCCTTCTTTTGATGCCGCCAGCAATGAAGTCGCTGTTCAGGAAATTTCCCTGACCGCAGATCGGGTAACTATTCAAGCGGCTTAAGACTCATTTATAAAGCTGTTTTACTCAGAATATCGCACAATAATTGGAGGCAATATGCCAACAGAATTAAAATATCCCGGCGTCTATATTGAAGAGGATGCATCACCAGCCCTCTCTGTCCGCGCCGGCGCAACAGCAGTGCCTGTCTTTGCCGTTGCACAGGATAATTCATTAATATCCGATGATAATCCCTATATTCGTATTAGTAGCTGGTTGGATTATCTGTCGCTCAAAGGCGGTCAATTTACTCCCACCGATAAGCTTGATGTCGCACTGCGCGCTTATTTTATTAACGGCGGCGGTTATGGTTATCTCGTTAAAACCGATGCGTTAGAACAACAAGTGCCAAAACTCGACGATGTCACCTTACTGGTTGCTGCCGGAGAAGATATCAATGAGGTTACGGGAAAACTTTGTAAACCGGGCAAAGGTTTATTTGCTATTTTTGATGGTCCAATCGCTCAAATCACTTCAGAGCAAAAACCCGATGATGTGCTCAAATCTTATACCGCCACAGCCTATGGCGCCGTTTATTACCCTTGGCTGACCGCCGAATGGGGAGACAATAAAGCCATCATTGATATTCCACCCAGTGCAGTAATGGCCGGTATTTATGCCAGCGTCGATAACAATCGAGGTGTCTGGCAAGCACCCGCTAATGTGGCTATTCAAGGCGGATTACAACCTAAATATCCGGTGACTGACGACCTGCAAGGGAAATATAACCAAGGCAAGGCGCTGAATATGATCCGTACCTTTCCTAAGAGCGGCACACTGGTCTGGGGAGCTCGTACACTTGAGGATAGCGATAACTGGCGTTATATCCCGGTTCGCCGCCTGTTTAACAGTGCAGAGCAAAATATTAAAAATGCCATGAGATCTATGGTGTTTGAACCCAACAGCCAACCAACCTGGAAAACCGTCCACCGCGCTATCGATAACTATCTCTATGCCCTCTGGCAACAAGGCGGACTGATGGGTAATAAAGCCGAACAGGCTTACTTCGTGCAGATCGGTAAAGGCGCCACCATGACCGATGACGATATCAATCAGGGCAAAATGATTGTCAAAGTGGGTCTGGCAGCAGTTCGTCCCGCCGAGTTCATTATCTTGCAATTCACGCAAAACATTGCTCAATAATTGGAGGCAGCATGCCAACAACACCAACTTATCCTGGCGTCTATATTGAAGAAGATGCATCACTGGCGCTTTCCGTCAGTCAAGGGAACACGGCAATCCCGGTTTTTATTGGCCGTTTCTTAACTAAAAAAACCAGTACAACGCCACAAGTCACTCGCATTAGTAGCTGGTTGGATTTCGCTAACTTGTTTCATCTAGGTTGTGTGACGTCAATTGCCATCACATCAACTGCTCCGACTCCTCCTGAAAAACCTAAAACCGACGACGGCGATACCTCCGTCAAAGACGATAACGGAGTCAAGAACGATACAAAAACGGAAACAACAGTTGTTGCCGATGCAAAAGCCGCGACTCTCAGTGCCGATGAAGAAACTCCCGGTTACAGTTACCAGGTAGTGGTCGATACCTACACAACGGGCAGCGATGCGTTAAAACTTTATTTCCAAAATGGCGGCGGACCTTGTTATATCCTGCCAATTACCGATACCCAAGCGGCTACTCTGGCATTAATCCCTGAGTTAATTAAGCAGGCGTTAGAAATCACCTTAATCGTCTGTCCTGAACAAGATTCCAATTATCAGAGCAAGATATATAACAGCCTGACACCGGCATTATTGAATGAGGGTTATTTCCTTATCGCTGATAATCAGGACAAAGCATCCGCCATCAGCGTTAACATGCCGTCACAAACCGCAACGTATTATCCTGCGGTGAAAGTCTCACAGCTTATGCAAACGGCAGAGAGCCTCGTCGCTGTTTCAGGTTATCGGGATGCAGATACAACATCAGACACCATCAAAAATCTGGTACAACTCAAAGAGAAAAACCTTGATGTCTATCAGCAAGCCGTCGCGGCAATACAGAATATAAGCAGGACGATTCCCACCAGTGCAGTTATGGCGGGAGTCTATTGCGCCACCGATGCCAGCCGTGGCGTCTGGAAAGCGCCCGCTAACGTGGTGCTGAGCGGAATTAGTGATGTGGCGGAACGGCTCAGCGAAGATGAGCAAGGCGCCATGAATCAAAACGGGATCAATGCTATCCGTTATTTCAGCAACAAAGGTTTTGTCGTCTGGGGCGCACGTACCCTGCAAGATGATGACAACTGGCGCTACATTCCGGTTCGACGTTTATTTAATGCGGCAGAACGGGATATCAAGCAGGCCATGCGATTTGCCGTCTTTGAACCCAATAGCCAACCTACCTGGGAACGGGTCCGGTCAGCCATTGATAACTATCTTCATCAACTCTGGCAACAAGGTGCGCTGGCCGGTAATAGCCCACAAGAAGCCTATTTTGTGCAAATCGGTCAAGGTCTCACGATGTCCGACGACGATATTAAGCAAGGCAAAATGGTGGTCAAGGTTGGGATGGCGGCGGTGCGTCCGGCTGAATTTATTATCCTGCAATTTTCGCAAAATGTAACACAGTAACCGTACTGAGGCGCGGTTCGCCGCGCCTGTTCTATTGAGGAAACGAGAATGGAAATAACACAGCCGGGCGTCACCATCACGGAGAATCTGATATCCCAGAAACAAAATGAGGCATTTGTCGGTATACCGGTTTTTATCGGCTATACCCAACCTGCTGAAAATAGCCATGCCAATGATAAAACCGCCATCAAGCTCAATAGCCTGGCAGATTTTACCCTGTCATTTAAAAAGACAGGATTAATCTACTATTCCGTGCGTCACTTTTTTGACAACGGCGGTCAGCAAGCCTACGTATTATCGCTAGGGTCTGATGAACCACGAGACGATTTTCAATCACTGACCAACACCCTACAGCAAGATTGGATTAAACAAGCGATCTCCGCACAGAATGCTATCACGCTGATTGTGGTCCCCGATATTGTCTATCTGAATCAGATGAACAATCCCGACTCGGAAATCGATCAACACGATAAGGTTCAATTCTGGCTACAGTTTTGGCAATCCGCGCTTAACCTTTGCCAGTGCCGACGCGGTATCATGGGATTGCTGGATGCCCCCGACGATCCCGCACTGGCCGCTGAATGTTTAACGCAGTTCTCTTCCAATGATCGGCAATGGGGAGCGGTATATTGGCCAAGAGTGAACAGCGCCTATCAGGAACAAAATCAGCCTGTTGTCCTTTCGCCGACTGCGGCGGCGGCGGCCGTCATCCAACGTAACGATAACCAAATGGCTGTCTGGCATGCGCCCGCCAACGTCGCGCTAACCAAAGTGATCAGCCCAATACGCTCTCACATCGAAGCCGATGCCCTGTTTAATCAGGATGGCGCCTCGTTGAATCTGGTTCGCAGCTTCCCCGGCAAAGGGACAAGGATCTGGGGATGCCGCACGCTGGATAACACCCCCGGCTCTCCTTGGCGCTATATCCAGTCTCGCCGTCTGGTTTCTTATATCGAAGCCCATATGACTCAACTGGGCCGGGCCTTTGTGTTTGAACCTAATAACGCCATCACCTGGATGAAGTTTAAAGGTCAGGCTTACAACTGGCTGCATCAGTTATGGCTAAACGGCGGACTGCGCGGTACGCAGGAAGATCAAGCCTTTGAGGTGTTACTGGGAGTTGATGAATCAATGAGCGAAGCGGATCTGCGGGCCGGGAAAATGATCATGAAGATCAGGCTGGCGCTGTTAATTCCGGCGGAATTTATTGAGCTGAGTCTGACATTTGATACCCGCACCGGGATCACCCATTAAACAGGGGCAAAATATGAACAACTTATACACCCCATCAGTGTCACACCGTTTTATCGCCAGTTTTCTATTCAACAATATCCCTAGCCCACTCGACATAGCCTTTCAACGGATATCGGGCCTCAGCCGCGAACTGCAAACAAGCCAACACAGCCAGGGCGGAGAAAATGCCAGAAATGTTTGGCTAGCCGAGAAGATCCAGCACGGTAGCTTGGTACTGGAACGCGGTGTTATGACCGTCACGCCGCTGACTTGGGTATTTGATCGCGTCCTGCGCGGCGAGAAAGCGGTTTATGCCGATGTGGTCATCATGCTACTGAATGAAAACACCTTACCCGTGGCAAGCTGGACGCTAAGTAACGCGCTGCCGGTTCGCTGGTCCACCGGCGACCTTGATGCCAATAGCAATACGGTTTTGGTTAATGCGCTGGAATTACGTTATCAGGATATGCGCTGGTTAGGAGTGAAAGCATGACTGTTGAAATTAAAGAGCTGATTATTCAGGCCAAAGTCACCGATTCGGCGAGTCATCCGGTCGCTCCGCCAACATTAGCGCAGGAAGCGCTGGATAACGCCCGCCTGATTGAGAAGGTGAAACAAGAAGTATTAGACGCATTGCGTGAAGCCGGAGGTTATTATGAGCTTAATTGAACGCAGCCTATCCAAACTCACCCTCACTGCTTTCAAAGACCGCGAGGGGAAAATCTCCGTAGGCAGTTTACAGGCGATGTATAACCCTGATGCCATCCAACTCGATTATCAAACCCGTTATCAGCAGGATGAAAGCATTAACAGCGCCAGCCAAAGCAGCCGCTATGTATTATCCCAACCGGCGGGTCTGTCATTAGTCCTGTTATTTGATGCCGCCATGCCCGGCAACAACACCCCGGTAGAAACTCAACTGGCAACGCTAAAAGCCTTGTGTGCCGTGGATGCCAGCACTAACGTCCCCCACTTTCTTAAAATCAAATGGGGCAAAATGCGTTGGGAAAACAAAGGCTATTTTGCCTGTCGCGCCAGTGGTCTCAGCATTCATTACACCCTGTTTGATCGGGACGCCACACCGTTGCGGGCCAGCGCGACCTTATCTCTGGTGGCAGATGAAAGTTTTGTCATTCAAGCTACCGAGCAGCAATTAAAATCACCACCCGTTACCGCAGTGAATATAACCGATATGCTCTCTCTGCCCTTGATCGCCCTCGGCGCCGGCGCCTCTCTGGCGGGCGGTATCGATTATCTCTCTCTAGCCTGGCAAAACGATTTGGATAATCTTGATGATTTCGCGCCGGGGCAAACGCTGCAAGCACGGGGGGAAGCATGAAGATACCGACGATAATGCTCAAAATCGGCGGCAAAGCCCTCAGCCAATTTACGGTCATCAGTCTGACAGTTAACCATCACATCAATGGCATCCCCTCGGCTAATATCACGCTAGGGATCGCCGGCGATGCCAGTCATATCTTTGATGCCAAAGCGCAAGCTGAACTGGCAAGTTGCCGCCCCAATCATCAACTTATTGTGCAGATCGAAAAAACCGTGGTGTTTAAGGGGATCATCGTCCGACAGGCTGTGGGGCTTAAAGGTCAGGACAGCATCATTACGCTGACCGCCAAACATGCGTTGCAAAAATTAACTCACAACTTCCACTCGCAACTGTTCAATAAACAAAGTGATGAGGCGATTATCAAGAAATTGTTTAGCCAAGCGAGTATCCCTGTCACGATAAAACAGGCCCCGCAGCTTAAAACAGTGCATGAACAAATGGTACAGTTTCGCTGTAATGATTGGGCTTTTCTAAAAAACCGGCTGCTCGCGACTCATACTTGGTTATTGCCCGGCAACGATAGCGTGACGCTGGTCACCCCGGAATCACTGAATCGATCAACCGTACATACCCTCCACCAGCGAGCTAACCATCAGGATGCAGTGTTATTTGAAGCGAATCTGCAATGGGATAACCAACGCAGCCCCAAAACAGTGAGTGTACAATCTTGGGACGTCGCCCAACAAAAACTGTCTCCCGCCCATCAGGCAAAAAGCAGCAACCTCGGTCGTAATCAACTCGCCACAGACAACCTGACATCATTGACCAATCAACAATGGCAATGGGTTTTCAGCCATCCGCTGGACAACGAACAGGCTAAACAGCTTGCTCAAGGCATCCTGAATAACCGCCGAAGTCATAATGTTTCCGGCAATTTTGAAGTCGAAGGCGATAACCGTTATCAAGCCGGCGATGTGCTGGCGTTAAATGGTTTTGGTCAAGGGATGGATGGTCAGGCGATTATCACCGGTGTCAGTCAAACCATCCATCAACGGCAAGGCTGGCGTACTCGGCTAACTCTGGGGCTATTACCGGAAACAGAGCAAGTTGTACCGCAGGCGAAAGAGTTGCATGTGGGGATCGTAGAAAAATACCAGCGAGATAGCCAATCATTAGGCCGTATTCCGGTCAAAATACCGGCCTTAAACTTAACCAATGGCGCCCTTTTCGCCCGTCTGGGTAAACCTTACGCTAGCCATGAAAGCGGTTTTTGCTTTTACCCTGAACCGGGGGATGAAGTGATTATCGGCTTCTTTGAATGTGATCCCCGCTTCCCAGTGATATTAGGCTCGATGCACAACCCTAAAAACAAAGCGCCGTTAGAACCGAGTGAAAAAAATCCAGTGAAAACCTTAGTGATTAAACAAGGGGAAAACCAGCAGACATTATTATTTAATAATAAAGATAAAACGCTCGCATTAAATAGCGGAAAACATACCTTATCTCTGCAACAGGATAAAGATATCACGCTCCATTCGGCTAAAAACCTTATCACCAATGCTCAGGAAATTAAAATAGAGGCGGAAAAATCTCTATCTGCTTCTGGGAAATCCGGGGTGGATATTAAAGGTGCGAAAATTAACTTAACCCAATAATTAAGGTAATGAGATGACAAATACAGTATTAACCAACACAGTATTAGCCGATATTTATGGTCGGGGTTGGGGATTTCCGCCGCAATTTTCTATCAAAGATAATATTCATCCAGAAATAGCCACCGGCGTCACAATGGCAGAAGGAGCAGAAAATGTTCGCCAAAATATGAAAATTCTTTTTCTCACCGAACCCGGCGAACGAATTATGCGAGAGAATTATGGTTGCGGCCTGAATGATTATCTGTTTGCCAATATCCGTGACGAAATGATGGCCGAAATTCAAACTCGGATTGAAGAACGGGTATTACGTTATGAACCCCGCGCCGATATCAGCGAGATCCAAGTGGACCAAAGAAACGATGTGCCCAATACCCTGCATATTCAGGTCACTTACACCCTGAGAGGCAGCGAAATCGGCCAGCAAATTGAAGGCGCCCTTGAAGTTAATGAAGGTCGGGTACAGGTGAGCTTATGAGCAAACAACTGGTGGTTGACGGCGACAATTTACTGTTCGAGCCATTATTTGGCAACCGACAAGTCACCATTCTAGGGCCAGCAACCATCCGGGGCAGCGGACACGCCAAAATTCAGGGCAAAAAAATCGTCATGGTCAGTGATGAAAAAAAGGTGCAACTTCAAGCGCAATACATTACCCCAAGCCACCCGGTTCCCGGCATGGGGATGGTCACCATTGCTCAACTGGATGCCAGCCAACAGGCAAACTTTTGCCGCAGCCCTGCCACAGTGATTGTTGTCGGGCAACAATTTATCGCCCGTTTTACCCCGACACAGCCAGCCAATAATCCATCGAGCGGCCCGGATGTGACAGCGCCGAGTATGGGTAAAGGCCGGTTTATTGCCAGTCAATATGCCGTCACCGCCGGATAAATAATCTCTTCAACTCTATTTTAAATAACAACGATCTCCTGACAATCTATCAGGAATATATTCAATAACAGGTGGCAAAAATATGGGACAGGCCGAGTTAGAAAATAAACTCTCTGCTATTGTGCCGGATACTGAATTTAAACTTGATGAAAGAAGCACGCTAGATATTTTAAATTGGCTTAAAGCTTATGCTGAAGAAATCCCTTTCGATCAAGAGAAAAAACAGTTCTGGGATAGTTTCTACTTTATTCAAGCAAATAATCCTCAACAATTAGCCGATATTTACCAAAACGTGAATAAAGCGAATGGCCTTTTACCTGCCCATCAAGCTTTTGTTTTGGCTTTTTTAAAGTTATTAGAAACAACTAATCGATTATTAAATACCTTTCCGGCCCGGCACCGTAATCTTTATTACCGGGAATTATTGGGACTCAAACCCAAACAAGCACAAGCGGATAAAGTGGCGATAGGAATTACGCTTAATACTGACAGCACAGAATCGCTGATAGCTCAGGGTACGCTGTTTGATGCCGGGCAAGATAACGCTGGCACCCCGCTACAATATGCATCAGATACGGATTTACTGGCTAACCAAGGGGAATTAACCGACCTACGTTGGTATCGGAAAAAGGATAATGGTTGGTTATCGGCAATCCCCTTAAATCTTGCGGATAATATTGCATGGCCCGAAAACGGTATTCGACTTTTTAGCCCAACGCCCAATGACATTCCAGTTTTGTCTGGTTATCTGATCACTTCGCCTTTATTTGCCCTGTCGGCAGGAGAACGCACAATTAAAGCGACATTAGCTAGCGAATGGACGGGTAAATCTGAGCACATCACGGCTAATATCAGCGCAGAAAATCGCTGGCTTTCCTTATCGGTAAAACTTGTCAACAAAACAACGCTTGAACTCGGATTATCCGCCAGTGATGCATCGATCACGCCTCCTGATGCTCTGGATAATATGACGTTTGATATACCGGTATTAAAGCTAGGCGCCGCTCAAGGCCCTATTCTACCCAAGATTACCGGGATCGAAGTCAGTACTAATGGCAACCGCAGTGTGCTCTACGCCTCTGATGGCGGTATTGAACAAACGGACACCTCCAGCTTTCCTTTTGGTCAATCACCATCGTTAGGATCTGGTTTTAATCTAATTGCCCCAGAATGGTATGGCACTGAAAGCGCAACCGTGACGATTACCCCTCAATGGGTGGGATTGCCGCAACAAAACTTTTCAAAATGGTATGGAGGATATGAAACTAAACCCGACAATAGTGCCTTTAAAGTACAGGGTTACTTAATCACGCCCCAAAAGAGAGAAAAGCTTAATGAAGCGCAGTCATTATTCAATGGAAAAGAAGCACCACAAGGACAAAGCCTAAAATTCACCTTGCCGACAATGAATTACCCTGTTGCAGATAGTCCATCTCCCAATGAATGGCCGGCATCAATACGCATAGAATTGGACAAGCAGGATTTTATGCACACTCAATATTGGCAAAATCCCACCGATAAAAATGTCCCTTATACGCCGCAAATCAGTGCATTGCAGATTCAATTCAGCGCTAAAGCTAAAACCGGACAATTTTCCGTCTATCCCTTAACGCCTTTTGGCCGGGGCGAAGCAACAGCAGAAACGCCCGCATTAACCCATGAAGCATTTTATTTAGGCTTTACGGGCGTATCACCGGGACAAACCTTATCTCTCTATTGGCAATTGGCAGGCTTTAAAGCACTCGCGTTATCTTGGTCTTATCTCAATAAGAACAACACCTGGAGCAAATTAGACAAATTAGTTGACGACCAAACCCATAACCTGTTTGACCGGGGTATCTGGCGAACCTTATTGCCACAGGATGCGGCCAATCAGGCTGCCCTGATGCCAGCGGGACGCTATTGGCTGAAAGCAGAGATAATTCATCAAACCGATCCCCAAGATTACCCACACATTAAGGGTCTACTGTATAACGCCACCACGGCGACGTTAATCAACACAGAAGCCGTTGAGCAGGATCACTTTATCAATGGATTAGCCGCCGACACCATTAAACAAGCCGCCAACACGGTTGTTGCCATCAGCAACGTCACCCAACCTTGGGCCTCGTGGAACGGTCGCCCGCCAGAAACCGAGCAAGCCTTCCTGACACGACTCCCTGCCCGCTTATCTCACCGCAATCGGGTACTGAGTTGGGGCAACATTGTCACCTTATTAAAAGAGCAATTTATCAGCTTGTTTGATGTCAAATACCCGTCTGCCAGTGAATTAACCAAAATTCCGGCGCCGAAAACACAACAACTGATTGTGATCCCTGACAGCCGTTACAAAGATAACGATGATACATTGCGTCCAAAGTTAAACTCCGCTCGGTTGTCAGAGATGGTCGAATGGATCAAACAACTCAGCAGCCCTTGGGCAATCATTGAAATTAGCAATCCCACTTACGTTGACGTTAATGTGAACTACCAAGTGACCTTTATCGCGGGCGTTAACCCCGACTACGGCCATCACCAGCTACAGCAGGAATTAAGCCGCAAATATATGCCGTGGGGCGAAAATCCATCTATCGGCGTGACAACCGGTAATCGCATTGACTACTACCAGTTATTAGCCACGATCCAACAATCTCCTCTGGTAGCACGCGTCACCGACTTAAGCATCACCATCGCTAACCGAGTCACAGGCGCCGTGGGTGAAAGTATCGAGGCGGCCGACAATGAAGTGCTGATTTTAGTCTGGCCGGAGCAGCGCCCCTCAAACCAAGGAGTTAACCAATGAGTCATCAGGATGCCCTGTTTCCCATCGTCAAAGACGATATTACCTTCGATGCCTTACTCGCTCAGGCCAAAACGGTGATTGAACAACAATCCGGTCAATGCTGGAGCAATACCAATGAAAATGACCCCGGCATCACCTTATTGGAAGCCTGTTGTTATGGCGCCTCCGATCTGGCCTATCGCCACGCATTACCACTGAGAGATCTGCTTACGCCAAGACCGGAGGAACAGATACCCGGCGACGGTATTTTCCCGCAAGAGTTTGGCCCACAACAAACGCTGACCTGTGGCCCCATCACCGCAGAAGATTATCGCCGGGCTTTGCTAGACCTACATAGCAGTGACGCGATTAATGACACCAATGAAGGTTATTTTTTCTTTAATGATGTCCAATTAATTCGTGAACCTGAAAATCAACGCTATAAATATTGGTATAACAAACAGAAACGTGAATATACCTTTAATGATTTAGGCGCGGACGGCGAATTAGCACTAAGAGGCAATTACTGGCTCTATTTACTCCCAAGCCGGGAAATGCAAGCCGATAATAAACTGGCTCAGGAAAAGCTTAACGCTTTCCTAAAAAATAACCGCAATCTGGGGGAATACGTCAATCGCATTATCTGGCTGCAACCCACTGATCTCCCTTTGCAGATTGAAATTGAACTTAAAGATAACGTTATCGATATTCCTGATATCTTCGCCCAAGTTTATATGACGGCGGAACAGATGGTGCTGGCAAAACCCGAACGTTATACCACTCAGGCCATGAAAGATCAGGGTTACCACCATGAAGAGATATTTTCCGGCCCTTATTTACGTCATGGTTGGATGCCGACATTACCTCAAGTTAAAGATTACACCGGTGCTACCGTATTAAATCTCAGTCATTTGGTTAATCGGCTACTGGCTATTCCCGGAATACAGAGTATTACCCGGCTGGCATTAGCTAATCACGATAATACCATTACGCCACTGTCAGATGATAATTGGTCCTGGAAAATCGCCCAAGGATATTATCCCAGACTATGGGGTAACGACCCCTTAGCATTAATTACCTCAGCAAACAGCCCTCTTATTATCACCGCCAAAGGGGGCGTTAAAATTGGCGTTTCCAAACAACAGGTGGAAGAAAAAATAATTGCAGCACCGCTGATTGATACGCAACCGGAATTACTGCATTGGGGTAAACATCGTAAAATCCTGAATTACTATCCGGTGAGTAATAAATTACCGGCTTGCTATGGATTGCAGACCAACAAACCAACTCCACAACAAGTGCAGTTACACCAATTTATGCTGCCGTTTGAGCAAATATTGGCTAACGGCTGTGCCGAACTGGCCCTGTTACCAAAATTACTGGCCTTTAAACAACGAGGGGAAACGGTACATGGCGTGCAATGGCCTTTTAAAACCGATACCATCGGTAACAATGTTCATCAACAGATCATCCCTGACTTAACCGCAAAGCTAAACCGTGATTCACAAATCTATATTAATGACAAAATTCAGAGCGCAAACTATATAAAGGAAGTGACAATTCTGGATCATCTGTTGGGCTATTTTGGCGCTCAACTTGCCGCCAGACCACTCACCCTTGATTTTCAGGATTTTCTGGACACCCAACGTGGTTATCTGGCTCAACAACCCGAATTGACCTATCAACGTAATAATATTCGGATTGATAAAGTGTCCGCATTGCAAAAACGGATTGCTGCCCGATTAGGTTTGGGCGGGGAATGTTTCAGTGATACGCCTGATCTGGCTAATCTGCCTTTCTATTTAATTGAACATCGCCAGTTATTACCGGAAAAACCCGATACCCAATTCAATACCGAGCAAAAGCCCGATTCTCTGGCGATTGAAGATGATCAGTTAAAAATTACCCAGCAAGGTACCGCAAGCCGCTTATTACAAGGCCAAGTAATTAATCTGATTATCATTGAAGATGATAGAGAATTTATATTGCGGGGCCAGATGATCACCGAGGTGACAGGAGATACTTTCTCTCTTAGCTCGCGCAACAGCACGGGTTTGGAGCACAATTTGCACCGGGTGCAACAGGCATTTGATGATGGTAAGTTGCGTTGGCAAAACAGCCCGGTGTGGCTAGAAGATATGGATTATCAATTAGTTTATGCCAATGAGACGTATAAAAACGCAACAGAAGATGAACGTTGGATTACCTCCAGCGCCCAAAGCCCTTTTCCTGCAATGATCGAAGTCAATGACGAAATCACGCTGAAATATGTCATTACCCCATCTAAACCATCGCAAAAAATATTAGCGCGTACTGAACCGCGATCTGAATATGAACTCAAAGCCCGCGTCATTAAATTTGATCGCATTCAAGGCAAGATATTAATTAAATGCAACGAAAACTCACCAAATAAAGACTTTCCGGCCGAGACCGAAGCATGGCGTTATCGCTGGTACTTCTCCAGCGAAAAATACGCCTTGGCCGATCGCTTCTCATTTGTGGTTAGCGTGGTAGTGGATCACCAATTAATTGCAAGTAACAGAGTTGACCCTTATAAACTGGAAGCTTGGGTGAAAACGGAGATACTCGCTGAATTTCCCGCGCACATTTCGATGATTATTCACTGGTTATCACCGGAACATTTTGAAGATTTTGCTAATACCTACAAACGCTGGCAAAACAATGATGCGCCATTAGGAGATGAGGCATACCATATTTTAGAAACCTTAACCTTAGGGCGCCTGCCTTCTGCTGCAACGGGTATTGGTAGTATGCGAATTGCTACTGAACAACAACGTATTGACGTAATTGGCGAGTCTGGGGATAAATGGAACGAAGAAGTCATAAAAGGTGATCAATTATTATATGTTCCTTATACTAAGAAGGTAGTATGGGTAAATATCGATCTTAATAAAGAGAATAATAAAGAAACCACTGTTTCAGAGTTTCTGTATCAACCGGTAGATAATAAAGGCAAGCTGGTATTTTTAACCGATAACAGTCAAACAGGGCCTGAATATGCTGTACTGGAATCAGATAATGCATGGACTGATTACACTATCAAAGTGAAGAAAAACAAAAATGGTGTTATTACCGATGAAATATTACATATTAAAGGAAGGAAGAAAGTCGGGCTTAATTTAGCATGGAAAGCAATGAATTTATACGATCCTCCGGCAGGAAATAGCTGGTCATTCTATTATGGATTTGTATTAGGCGATAACCAAGATCTTTCCGGCGCATTATTTTATACCGAAGAGCCGCTTATTTTATCGCTAAATTATATATCTGACCCTAATGACCTTAAAGGAGAAACCCGGACAAAATTCGGCTTTAATTTTACTTATGATGGAAACAAAGCCTAAAAATATAAAATAAATATCCTATTTATTCATATATCAGAAATACTTCAAAAATCTCACTATTATTTGAATCTATACCCTATGGATTTCAAGATGCATCGCGACGGCAAGGGAGCGAATCCCCGGGAGCATAGAGAACTATGTGACCGGGGTGAGTGAGTGCAGCCAACAAAGAGGCAACTTGAAAGATGACGGGTATATCTCAATATAATAGCGCACACAATATAAGGTGATAAAAATGGAAAAGAAATACAACCTATATCTATATAACACAGAAGTTAATCTAGAAAGTGCTAATATTGAATCAACCGGGCCTACAGTCGGTGATTTGAAAAACCGTTTTAAAGAAGGCAGTATTCCATTACAGACCGATTATACCGACCTGATTAATATTGCTGATATTGGTCGCCGAGCCTGTGGTCAGGCGCCACAACAAAATGGACCGGGAAAAGGATTGACACTGGCAGATGACGGTACGCTTAATTTAAAACTGGGCACGCTTGCCAGCCAAGACTTTTCGCCATTAATAATCGAAAAAGATATTTTATCCGTAGACCTTGGCAGTGGACTGGTTAATAAGACCAATGGAATATGTGTTGGACAAGGCAATGGCATTGCTGTCAATAATGATAATGTGTCTGTCAAAGCTGCCAACGGTATTACCGTTAATGGTAGTGGTGTTGCAGTCAAAGCTAATAATGGCATCAATGTTGATAGTAACGGCGTCTCTGTAAAAGCCAAAGATAAAACAATTAACATCGAATCTACAGGGATATCTGTCAATCTTGGTTGGGGAATAAAAATAGGCGATGGGTTAGATGTTAAGGCCAGTAATGGTATTAACGTTGACAGTAATGGTGTTTCAGTTAAAGCCAATAATGGCATCAACGTTAACAACAATGGTGTTTCAGTTAAAGCCAATAATGGTATCAACGTTAATAACGACGGTGTTTCAGTTAAAGCCAATAATGGTATCAACGTTAATAGCAATGGTGTTTCAGTCAAATCCAATAATGGTATTAATGTTGATAGTAACGGCGTCTCCGTAAAAGCAAAAAATGCCACTATTAAAGTCGAGTCTACAGGAATATCGGTAGGAATTGGTTGGGGAGTAAAAGCAGGCGGTGAAGGGTTAGATGTTAAGGCTAGTAATGGTATTAATGTCGATAGTAATGGTGTTTCAGTAAAAGCTGGTAATGGCATAAAAGTAGATAATAACGGTGTCAGTATTGACTCCAGCAAAATACTCCCCAGAGGAATGATTGTGATGTTCTCTGGTAGTAGTGTTCCTACAGGATGGGCACTGTGTGATGGTAATAGTGGTACACCAAATTTAATCGATCGGTTTATTCTAGGAGGCAAGCTCTCCGATATTAATGGAAAGAGTAATGACAAAGCTTCAGGTAGTACCAATGCTAAAGAATTCAAAATAAATACGACAAATAAAAAACTAACAATCTCAATAAAAGGCACAAAACTTTCCCAGAAACAAATACCAGAACATAGACATATAGGGGGAATGGCTTACTATAATGGTACAGGCTCAAAATATGGCTCCTTTAGAATAAAAACAGAACAAAGCAAACAAATCGATAATAATCCTGATAAGCTTGATTTTATGAGCTCTACATTAGGAGGAAGAAGAAACCTTTTTTCTGGAAATGATATTAGTCCTTATTATCTTTACACATCTAACACAGGGAGCGGAGAAGAGCACACTCATGCGGTTGATGCAAGTGCTAATATTACTCCTCCTTATTACATTCTAGCCTTTATTATGAAGCTTTAATTTTATTTCATACTGGCAGATTAAAATCTGCTATTAACTATTAATCACAAAGGATATATTAGCATGACTTCGGAGCCAAATCTGTTAAATCGGATTACCATTACGATTGAGGCTAATGATCAACAGGTAGCTAAAAAAGTATTGCATGGCTCCCTGCTTAATCAAGCCAATATAAATAAATTACTCAACTCATACTTTGATGAATATAACATTCATCAAGATATCTCTTTAGAGACATTAACCCTCAATCTTGGTGAAATAGATTTTCATGACTTTAATTCACTGTTTCCTGCTCGCCTCAAAATGGAGCTAAATAAAGCATTCAGCCAATATCAGATAAACGATCATAAAGAAGAAATTCTACTGGAAAAATCAATATCCAGTCAATTTATCAATAATCCATCTTTGTCTGGTGATAATAATTTAATTAATGCAGAAAACTTTATTCACTCGTTATATCAACAAAATCCCCAATTAAATACACTGGAGGCAATAACCAATAATAAAGAGATTAATAAACTTATTCATCAATTAGCACAGATAGAGAGCCAATGGATATTGCTATTGGCAAAAAGCTGCCTATCTGAATACGGTATACAACGACTTTCGGCGATCAAACAACCTGCTTTATTGAATGCCATCAACCGCAGATTATCCACAAGAGTAAATAAACTACAACCTCAGGAGGAGTTTGTCTCCTCCGGGCAATTGATACTCAATGCACTGGAATATCTACAGCGGCATAATATTCAGGAAATACCTAAACCCAATGCAAAAATCATTTCACGTATTACAACTGAAATTAATAACGGCGTACTTAATGCCGCTCTTATTATTACGTTATTCCGAAAAACTGTGACTGAAAATAGCCGATTAAATAGTTGGCTGAAACAACTCTGGCAAATAGCCCCCATTGTAAAACTATGCAAAAAATATCTTTCAGCGCCAGAATACAAAAATCTGGCAGATTACTTTAGCCATAAAAATCCATTTTTTAACGAACCCTCTTTACAGCAAACGATTTCCATTGATTCAATATTCACTGAGATATTACAGGCATTAGTTACAAGACATCGGCAAGATTTACCACAATTAAATCAGCATCAGCTTTCATTAATCGCCACCGCTATTCAAAAAGGGAATGTTAAAACACACACTATCCTCGCTCTATTTCAACACGTTGCCTTATATAAGCGTGCAGATACGACTTGGTTAACCTCATTATGGCAATTAGCGCCTGTCTCACAACTCTGTAAACAACACCTATCAGTTGCAGAATACCAATATCTATCGCAACACTTTATGCCAGACCATGACAATAAAAGTGAATCCAGTAAAAAATCAACTATAACTTCTCAACCGATTTTATTACCAGAGCAAACTATTCCATATCAAGTCAGCAATGCGGGAATATTAACGCTATGGCCGATGCTGCCAGCACTGTTTAATCAACTTGGTTTCCTTGAGAAGCAAAAGTTTATCCATCGTCAAGCCCAATTCAGCGCCGTTAATTTCCTTGATGCTCTCATTTGGGGAACCGAAGAAACACCAGCCGAACGTAAGAGATTCAATAACGTGCTGTGTGGATTAACGGCTGATGAAAATAGTGAATCAATCTCTCTTGAACCAGAAAAACAATTAATAACCACACAATGGTTAGATACTGTTATTACTCAACTTCCCGGCTGGAAAAAATTAAGCCGCAATGATGTCCGACAACTATTTTTACAACGGCCGGGTGAATTGCTGATCAATGATCAAGAAATCAACATCTCCATCCAGCAACAACCCTTTGATGCATTACTGGCCGATTGGCCGTGGCCATTAAATATCGCCAAACTTCCCTGGCTGGATCACCCTTTATTAATCGACTGGCGAAAAATTTAACAGGTTTATATGAACTCTTTACTTAAAAATAACCACCACATGGTAAAAGAATTACGCTGGATTTATCCCCATCTGGAACGTATTGATCTGCGGTTACAGCATTACTATTACCAAAACAGAGAAAAATACGATTATTTACCGGATAGTTTCCTACTTACCGAAGATGAATTAGAGCAACATCTGGCAAAGCCACAGAGTATTCCTCATTGGATAATCAAACAGGATGATGTTATTAATTTCTCTGAAATCGAAGAAACCTCCAATGCATTATCACTATTGGTCGAACGTTTTGAACTCACTGAATTTGAGCGTGATGTTTTATTATTAGGTTTATTGCCCCATTTCGATAGCCGTTATCATGCATTATTTGCCGCTCTGCACGGCAACAGTAAAAAACAGTGGCCCAGTTTTGCTTTAGCTATTGAACTATTCAGCCAATGTCAAAGTGATCGGCAATTACTGCAAAATAGCTTCTTACCACAAACACCGTTAATCAATAACCAATTATTACGTCTCAATAATCATCAAGAGCCTATTTGGTTACAAACCCAATTTTTAACTCATAGTGCTATCTGGCATTGCTTATCAGGCCAACGGGTTATTTTACCGCCGCTGACAACTTGTGCTTATTGGCATTCTCCGGCCTCACATAGTTGGTATCCACAAACGCTTTATCATTCACTTGAAAAGATATTACTCAATGAAACCGATGAAATACGCCCGCTGGTCATACTCAGAGGAAAATCAGATAGCGCCAGAGAATTGGCAGTAAGCAATATTATGGCATCTCATGATATCAGTACATTAACGCTAGACTTAGCTCAACTACCGGAGGAAAATAACCCTAACTTGCTAATAGATGCAGTACGGGAAGCACGATTATATGATGCCTGTTTATTAATTAGAAATTTCTCTTTGCTGAAAGAGGAAAAGAGAATATGGCACAACGAATTATTTACACTATTGAACCAACCAAAATTACGTGTGGTTTGTCTAGCAGAACCACAAGATGCATTAATATGGACCAAACATCTGTCAATAGTGCAAATTGATATGCCAGCACTGACTCTGGCGGATAAAAAAACCATGCTGGCAGCAAGTTTACCTAATAATATCGTTCAGGAAATCAATATTACTCAGCTATGCCAACGTTTTTCATTTACCGCAGAAACATTACCGCTAATTCTTAAAGAAGCGAATCAATATCAAATACTCCGAGAACCAGAAGGTCAATTGAAAGAAATCGATCTGCGTAAGGCATTAAGTTTCCGTGCGCAACAAAACTTCGGCAAATTAGCTCAACGAATAACCCCCAAACGCAATTTTAATGATTTAGTGATTTCAGACGCATTAGCGCAACAATTAAAAGAAATTATTGCCGCCATACATTACCGTGACCAAATTCTGGCTACCGGCTTTCAGGAAAAAATCGGTTATGGCACCGGTATTAGCGCGTTATTTTACGGAGAATCAGGAACCGGCAAAACAATGGCCGCAGAGGTTATCGCCGGGTATCTTGGCGTTGATTTGATTAAAGTCGATCTCTCTACCGTGGTGAATAAATATATTGGCGAAACGGAAAAAAATATCTCCCGTATTTTCGATCTAGCCGAGGCCGATTCCGGGGTGCTATTTTTCGATGAAGCGGATGCTTTATTTGGCAAACGCAGCGAAACCAAGGACGCCCAAGACAGGCACGCTAATATTGAAGTTTCTTACCTACTGCAACGACTGGAAAATTATCCGGGATTAGTGATTTTAGCCACCAATAATCGTAGCCATCTGGACAGCGCATTTAATCGTCGCTTCACCTTTATTACCCGTTTTGCTTACCCTGATGAAACATTACGTAAAAAAATGTGGCAAGTCATTTGGCCGGAACAACTTAAATTATCAGATACCATTGATTTTACCCATCTGGCTAAACGAGCTGATTTAACTGGTGCTAATATCAGAAATATTGCGCTATTAGCATCAATGTTAGCGAAAAATGATCACTGTGAACAAATCGAAAATAAACATATAAATCGAGCCGTTACACTTGAATTAAATAAAACAGGCCGACTGGTTTTTTAAACATTGAATAAAATTGGAATAAACATGACAACTATCATTGCTTCTGACAATGCTATTATTGAAGTAAATAACGCATTAAACACTATTTTATCCCAGTATCTAAATACCAATGGCAATAAAATTGATATCCGTTTTGATCTACCTGAAATTAATTCAATCCAATCGGAACCGACAATAAGCGTATTTCTTTACGATATACACGAAGATCTACAATTACGTTCTGCCGAGCCAAGACGTTATAACCCGGCAACCAGTACATTATTACCGGGATGGGTCAATATCAATTGTAACTATTTAATTACTTATTGGGATGCCAATAAGCCTTCAAGCGACAGTTCAAGCCCGGATAGTCAGCCCAATAATCAAGCCGCGCAAGTGATGACACGGGTTTTAAATGCATTAATTAATAACCGCCAATTAACCGGCATTCCCGGTGCTTATACCCGTGTTATTCCACAACAGGAAAACTTAAATAGCCTGGGTAATTTCTGGCAGGCTCTGGGTAATCGCCCTCGCCTCTCTTTAATGTATTCCATTACCGTACCCATGAAACTGCAAGATATTAAGGACAATATCACCCCGATTAGCCAAATCTCAACTTCGGTAGTTCAAAAACCCAATCTGGACAATTCACAAATCAATCAAGCGCTGGCAGATAAATTGTGTGCCGATTTAGGCGGCACAGAAGATATTCGCCTTGCTTTAGCTAAAATCGATCTGATCACTGAATTCGCTACAAACAATAATGAAAGTCAAGAAAATAATGAAAATCAAGAGAATAAAAGTGTGCTGCTCAATATTTCAGGCATTACCTATTCAGATTATTTACCTAAAATAAAAGATATTATTTTAAAGTGGATAAATAGTCAGAGTGCTATTGTTAATATAAATGGCACAGGTATTATTATATTAAAAGAAGATTCTGATAAATTGATTGGGATTTAAAACCATTATTTATATATATCCTATGGATTTAAAAATGCATTTCTCGAAATCAAAATTCCAGGGAATGTGAGAGTAAAGAAATGGCACAAAGCCAAAGAATAAAGATACCATCATTAATGCTGATATTATACTAATATCTTTCTTACCAAAAAAAGTAAACAGGTGATAATATGCCAATAAATAAACACAGTGAAAATAGTCATTATCTTAAAAATAGACCAACACAGCCAAGTCACTCTATTGAGGATGATATAGACGATACCTCATTAGGCATGGGGTTGGATTTAGACACTATGATGGGGACAAGTTCTGTTAGCTTAAATCAAACTCAGGATTATGCATTTTGGAAAGAAAATATTTCCGAATATTACAAATGGATGGTTGTGGTTAAAGGTCACTTAAAACAATTAGATTGGACCTTAAGAGCAATGGACTCTCCTGAATCCGCTAACAGTAATACGGCTAAAAATGTGGGAACAACCGCACTGCAAGCGTTATTAAATACAGGAGGCAGCATAGCGGGCGGCGCGATTGGCGGCGCCATAGGAAGCGCCATAGCGCCGGGTATCGGCACTATCGCTGGCGCAGGTATTGGCGCCTTAGCCGGAACAGGATTAAATTATCTTAATGATACGGCGATTGAAAAATTAAATAAAAAGTTGGAAATCGCACACCCTTACCCTAAAACCAGAAACATGATATTTGATATCAACAATTACGATAAAAACCCCATCTCAAAAGCGATAAAGAAAAAAATCGGTAATAAAGACAATCTAAAAGTTACTGCCGGTGGTTTAATAACGTCACAAATTGTCAGCAGAATATCCCCGGCCAAAATTCCCGCCTATAAACTTGCTGAACTGGCTATATCACACCATAAAGCATTAGCCGGATTAAGTGATGATAAAGCCAGACATATATTAGATTTCACCAATAGTATTCGTGAAGTCCTCAATGAAAGCCACTCTGATGCCGCCGCATTTATGCGTAAAAACTACGGCGGTGATAAAATGAGTCTTTCTGGGTTTTCTTCTAAAATAAAGGGAGAGAAATTAACTTTAGATAAACTGGCAAGGACGAGAAATAAAATAGAAAATATGATTAATAGCATTAACAAACAAACATTAAAACTTTCCTCAGAGAATAACAATAACTAATTACATTAGAAAAACCCAAACAAAAATAAAACAGCCCCATATCAACCCATTTAATTGGAAAATAATCTATACCCTATTATAACAAACAGAAGAGGAATTAATAACATGAAATTCAATTATCAAATCAGTGAACCATTTTATAGCGGTTACCATTCTGATATTGCTATCGCGATTTTCTCTGAACAAGATTTCACAAAAGCGTATGAAATATACCACTCTAATAATTTTAATTATCAAGGCTTAAGAGTAGAACAGGAACCTTATGCAAGGTATTTCAGGGCCTTTCATCATACGGATATTCATAAACAAATTTACTCAGCATCTGAGTTAGAAAATAAATATCAAGCAATGATCTATTTTGATAAAAATCGGCAATTTGAACCTGATGCTGATTCTCTCACCGTGATGTCCAATCATATTTCCTATAATTACGATTTTTACGGCTATACTTCGCTACAATATTTAAAGACTAAATATCCCGAAGAATTAAATCATTACCATGAATCCAACTTTGCGAATGAAGAGTTTAATAATATAATTCTGATTGATTATTTTGAAGGGTGGCGTCAGGAACATAATCTTAGCTCTAATATTGATATAGAAACCTCACTTGCCGTTGAAGATAGTATTGTTGAAGTTTCGATTCTGGGATTATTAAAGGGTAATATACCCGATGAGATTAAACAAAAAATTATTTTCCCTGAGGGAATCGCACCTGAAATTCAGCAAGAACTGCTTAATAATAATGTCGGTAATAAAGTCGATGAATTTAGTCAAAATGTTATTGCAAAACTTCAGCGATTAGCAACAGCGGAAGATACTGTATCAAAAATATTATCTCCTTATCAATATATTGAATCCAGAGTTAAAGAGATTGCGGGTAATCGCGTTAGTTTAGATCAACAAATTACTGTTATTATTTCAAAGAGAATACTTGATAAATGCAAACCTAAGGCTAATAGAAAATTTGATGTATGTAAAAATCAACCCAAACCGATAACGAAATACTTCACCGTTTATGATTTTATTAGAAATATTCATCACAAAGAGTTCAATAAAATTGAATATAGTGGTAAAGATATAAGATTCTTATTAAACAGCGATGTTGAGAATGTTTTAATTAAATTGCAGGATGTTACCGGTGATTATGAAAAATATATCAATAGATTTAGAAATAATGAAGATGTGAAATATTATATCAATGAAGGCATTAATCAACTACCTGGCTCTACTGGGACCACAGTAGATGAATTTCTTGATAAATATATAGAACATATGGATGAGATAAGCTATACGGAAAGTGAAATTATGGCTGATTATTATCTTAATATACTCAGACAAATTCTTGATGCGGTCTCAATGATCCTCCCTGTCAGCCCAATTAAAGGTTATTTAGTTACCATCACGGCCAATACCGTCATACCACTCATTCAATCAGCAATAGCGAACACGTATGAGGAGAGCAGCGCATTACAACAAGAAGCTTGGGTTAATTTTACGGTTTCATCGACTTTTCATGTCATTTTCAGTAATCGAGCAATCGGTAGAAAAATTACCAACGGTGCAAAGTTAATTGAAAATGGCGGTGGATATATTACTGATAAATTTAATATTAAAAAAATAAATGTTAATTATGGATTAAATGCTCAATTAGCCAGAGAGAGTGTCAAAAAAATTCCTGGCTCGGGTACTAACCCGTGGAAACTAGAAAATATTCGAAACAGGTATAAATCATTTCTTGATCGGAAATATTGGTCAAGATTTAGTACCGAGAAAAAGATAAAAGTTTTACAATCACACCTAATGAAAACTCAAGAAGCCAAAGAGTTGGCCGAAGTTGTTGGATGGGAAAAACTCAACAAAATGATAAAGGATTCAATTACATTAGATTATGAAGGAAATCCAATCAATAAAATACCATTCAGGAAACTCGAAGATGAAGTGACAATAAGAAGCTATGCTTTAAAAAATGACCGAAAACGAATTAATGACATATCAAATTTCCTTGATGAGAAACTCACATTTTCAGATCAACTGGAAAAAATTATTCATGTTGAAGATATTTCAGGCAACAGTGATTTAAATAAAGCAGCAAATTGGATTGTCAGTAAAAGCACATCAAATGCTAATGATGCACAACATGTCACAAGTGTGCTATCCAAATATATTGACAAAGATATCAGTGATTTTAATGTATTAACGCAATTGCACGATGAGCTATATCGCTTAAAACCGGGCGCTAATTTAAGACATTATCGTGGTTTTGGCGATCAAATATTTCCACATATGGAATCATCCCAAACGATTCTTCCTTATTATCTAACCAGAACAAAAAGCGTTAATGGTGTTGATCCTTTCCTAATCTATTCAACGTTAATTGAAATTCATCCATTTGGCGATGGAAATGGCAGAACAGCCAGAGCAGCTTATGCGCTGGCATATATTAATAAGCATAGAAAATTTCAAGCGTTAACCAGCTCATCAGAAAAGATTCTGACCGAAAATGCCAATAGACCTAAAACATTTTTTAAATCGCCAACAGCAGATACTCGGCAGGATGCATTTTATCTACCAAGGGATAAAGGAGAAGTGGGTAAATTTAAAATATTGGATAACAGTGATTCAGATTATATTGTGGGAGTTGATGAATCTAACTCTAAATTCAATATCTATGCGGCCTGGAATAAAAATGGCGCTCCTGCTATCAGTAAAACTGCCATTTTTTCCGCTCATGGCGGTCGTGAAAATTCAGCCAGACCCATTATATTTCCCAAAAGTAAAAATATTATATTTTGGGCGCCAGATGAATACCGGTTAGATGATCCACTTATTGAACGATTTGTTAATGAGTTTAATAAATTAAACCCTCATTCCGCTATTGGCGGGAATTATGAAAAATTCTGGTCGGCATTCCCTGACAGATATAAAGATTATGACTTATTAAAATCGCTATTTACTGAAAAGAAACTTGAGCAGTTAAAGAATATTGGCAATATTATAGAAAAACATACCCATTTAACAGCGGAAGATTCAACCGGTATTAGCGCTTCAAAATTAAAAAATAGCTCGGTGCCTAAAGTGGCAGAATATCAATTTTCATGGTATGAAAAAGATAAAGAAAAAGAGTACGTTTCGGCATTAATAGAGAACAGAAAAACAATAATAAGGGCAAATGATGGAACACCGGCGGTTGACTTACTCAGCATTAGCCCAAATGTTCCTATTGATAAAAAAGTCAGTATTAAGGAGCTTATTGAATTCATTAAGGAGAAAAATTATGACAATATTCATGTATTGGCGTGTAGAGAAATTTGGGATAATGGCAAACCCAGAATAACAACTCGCTCTTACGCCGTCACGCGCGGCTATCGAAATGAACATGAACAGTATTGGGAAAATAAACAATTAAAAACGCTGCCACAATCTAAAGCTGCAAGTTCAAGTAGAACTAAACGAGATACTGCCGCTATTAATATCAATGAATACCTTAATGAACCGCGAGATATAAAATATCTTTTGACATCTATATTATTTACAAATAGTCATAACACGCTAAATTATAGCGAATATGTAATTGGCGTGGTGACAACAGATGATAAAATTATTACCTTTGATGATGCTTTAAAAAGAGAAGATTATGATATCTTTTTACCGGGTAAAGAAAAAGATAGCCCTGAATTAATGCATGAACAAACAGTTTCAGATAATCATTCTCTATCCGATTTCAATCTATACAGTAATAACTTACTTGATTTCAGTGAAATAGCAATAGGACAATATTTATATTTCAAAGGAGGAGAAAAATCAGATGGTAATGTCATTTTAGAGATCAATGATTCAGAAGGTTTCCGCTCATTGGCAATAAAGATCCAAAATTTAAGCATGATGGGCGTCTATCTGGCAAATATCATTAATAGCAACTCCCAAGATTTTAAAGCTGGAAGAGTAGAAAATGGGAAACTTGAAACAAGTATTTTAGATGTTAATAATTTATATATAAAAAGTGGAAGTAAAAAGAATTATTACATCAAAATGAAATTTAGTATTACAGATGTTAAATAATATACCCTAATTTATATAAAAAAACCGGGAGCTGTATTTTATAACATAGCTCCCGTTATTTCCTATAATAACCCATTCTTAAAATCCATCTATTTTATTATTTTTCTGATTAGTCAGTTTTTATTGCAACAAAATATTCATTAAAAAATAAGACAAGTCTGAAAATTAACTTTAATTAAATTATCTATCTTGTGATTCCTTCATAAAATACAAACAGTTAAATAAAAAATTAGAACATACAGAATTATGCTGTAAGGTGAGGCTATTGAATTAAACATAAACTCTTAATATGATTATTTATCCTCTATATATTTCTTACTCAAAACTAATAGGTGATAATATGGAAAACGAATCTAACAAAAATGAAAAGCAAAAAGAACGCTCATCACAAACATTGATAGATAGTGATAATTTAGCTCCTACTAGCCGTATGCTGACAATAAGTGAACGTATAAAGGCATTGAATGCAAAAGGATTATCTGACAACAAGAAACCCTCTTCCCAATTTACGATGTCCTCTTCATCAAGCAGTTCTTCTGTAAATATTAATAAACCACAACCAAAACCAAAACCGAAATCATTACAGGGAACAAAACTTCCAGTTATTACAACCGCGGAAAGTTCAACATCACCAGCTAATCGACCAACGTCTTCCACTATAGATCCTGAGACATTATTAACATCAAGTTTTAATAGCATAGCATCTTCAACTTTACTGGTTGGCAAACATGAATTAGAACTGACAGATCAAAAAGATGTCATTATTTTCAGAGGAGATAATCGGGATCCTGAAAAAATCGTAGCAGCAGGTGGATTTTATCCCTGGTCAAAAAAGGATATTACCGAGATTAAGCAAGAATTGACGGATGCATTTATTAGTGACGGACCATCAGCGCATATGGTAGGACATGTCAGAAGTGCAAATAGGAACTATGTATCCACAGGAATAAATACAGATTGTGGGGGATATGGGGGACACGCTGCCTACCTGTACAAAATGGAAATTCCTGGACTAATACCGCAGGAGATGAATAAAGAAACTATTGGTCAGCAAATTAAACAAGATAATAGAAGAGGAATTAATTATCCCGAATTTTTGATGAGCCATCAGACTCTTCAACAGTCAGAATTCGTCGCAATGATGCCCGCTCGTACAGAAGAGCTGACATTTATTACTCCGATTCCCCTGAATTATATCACTTCATACAAAAAGAAAGGCACGAATATCTGGCATAAAATGCCTGGTCCAAAGGAATAAAAGAGATTAACCAGTCTTTATATGTCGTATTTTGCATAATGTGCTTTCCTCTTATCAAGAATACCCAATCAATGGGTAGGAAATAACAGCACCAGATCAAATAATTTTTGCGCCATCTGTGGCGCACTATTATTTACTTTCT
>NZ_JAPFCD010000063.1:0-27991 GCF_026153155.1 Photorhabdus aballayi
GTTAAAAAAATAAAACCATTATAGTTACTAAAATGCCGTCTGGGTTTTCTGAAATAGATGATGATGTCGATATTTTTGAATATCAACTTTTTTATTGTTTTATATGTGATCGTGGGTTTAATAATGAGTCTATTGGACATTGTTCTATTTTAGTTAATGGTGGAGGAAATCAATATTATGAATGAAAAGGATATACAAGATATGTCTATTTATATTTATCAGATATGTTAAAGACGTCTGGAATAGAAACTGTATCTGTTAGAAAAGGAAATCGAGATATAAATGTCATTGTTGATTATACCAGGCAATTACGATCATTGAAGGTGTAATGTGAAAAAGAATATTTTAAATAAGGTTTCATAATTCCGCCACACATGGTTTTATTCAACTCATTGTTATACATAGGGTTTTTGGTAGATAAGGTGTAGCGCCATTTTGGAAAGTTATTTAATGTTTTTGTTGTTTATTTCTTTATCTGTACATAGAGGAAAGCCAAAATGAATGCTAGATTCTTTATGGCTATTATATTATCGTATCTTATGAGTATTTTCTTTGTCAGTAATTTATCGTATGGTAAAAGTGGAAATAATTATGTGAATCTACCTAAGGAAAATATTATTACTTGTATTTCTCAGAGTAAAAATGATAAAGATAATGTGATTATTCGCTCGGAAAATATAAAATAAAACTTATCAATAATCATTATAAATTATGCTTTAATCTTTCACGACTAAGAACAGCCCACTTTTTATCACAAATTTTTTGTGAAACAGGTAGGTTTAAGGAAGTCGTTGAACGCGGAAGAGATAGCTACTTCGATAAATATGAGTCCCAAAAGAATTATGCTGGCAAAGAAATGAATGATCTGGCAAAAACACTTGGAAATAAATTAAAGGGGGATGGAAAGCGGTTTAAAGGAAGAGGAATTATACAAGATTCTATCGTAAAACCTAATAATTTTAAGCCTATAGAATGATGGTGAATGATATGAAACTGAATATGTTATTTGCATTGATATTAACTGTACTTTCATTTTCTGCTTATGCGAAAAAGATAGATTACTGTTATGCCATTGAATTTGATAGTGGTGTTTTTAATTTAAAGTCGCTAAAAATGATTGCAAATATAATCATGCTCCTCTCATTTACAATGGAATAAAGGATTATTTTAATTTGCCTGATGCAGCATCTCCATCAGGTGGGATTGGTTATATAAAATGGAATTGTGAGAGTAAAAAATACAGCCATGATATAGATAAAATAAATAATACATTGAAATAAGCTTATGGTGAAAATAAGGAATTTAGCTATGTATTAAATATGAGATATAAGGTGGAAATAAAAACACTTCCTCGTCGTAAAGGTGCGATGATTATGTAATATGTTATTTTTACTGATAAAAATCATAAACTTTATAGTGTGATGAGGACATTTTTTTATTCTCAAGATAATTATACTGCGGGGTATTACCCTGACCCAACAAGATATTATGATAAAAAGAGAATTGATTCTTTAAATAGGGTGGCAGATTTATTTATGACAACGAGGATTAATTGTGATTTTAATTAAGTGAATTGTTTTTTCTCTGTTGGTAATGAATCTTCTTTTATAAAGAAGGTCATTGTTTTAATTTTAATATGCAAAAGGAAATAAGTGATGAATAGCACTATCCGTATTAGTGATAAAACGACTTGTGGTGGTCAATTGATTTCGCGCTCTTTAGTCATGAAGTTTGATGGTATTAGTACTACTCATAAAAATGGTAGATTAACCTGTCTAGTTAAAGAGTGTGGTGATCCCTGGATTATTAAAAGTAATTCGGAATGTTGTGGTAAAGAACCTTCGGTTGCTTTTTATAGGGACCGTTATTCGTATAGCTGTGTGTTGCTCTCTTCTCTGCCAGATGTGACTGTGAGTTAATTATTATGCCTGTTAAATTGAATCTTTTACCCGGCCCAGCTCCACGTCCCAAAGCTCCCCGGCTTTTGTTCTGGTTTGTCTTACTTCCCGGAGTGTTCTTT
The DNA here is from genome assembly GCF_026153155.1 of Photorhabdus aballayi. Taxonomy (NCBI): domain Bacteria; kingdom Pseudomonadati; phylum Pseudomonadota; class Gammaproteobacteria; order Enterobacterales; family Morganellaceae; genus Photorhabdus; species Photorhabdus aballayi. The sequence goes on from NZ_JAPFCD010000063.1 coordinate 2,021, forward strand.
GCTATCGGCATAACGAGTTCTGTACTGTGGGATGGCATGGAAATCCATCATCAACCAATAAGCTTTTGGTTACATGAGTTGGCTATCTTATCGTTATGTTGGGTGTTTATTGTGGGATGCCGGTGGCTACTGTATACCGGCCAGCATCTCTGGGCAGATGGTTGGGATCAACGTCGTCAGCTGGTTATTTTACAGGAAACCCAGCGAGGTCGGCGTTCATTACAGATCTTGAGTGTTGCATTGTATACAGCATTGGTGGATGAAGAAACTCCCGAGAGGCAAGTTGCATTACTCACTAAAAATGAGAAAGCGCTGAAAGCACAGCCATCATGGCTGAGTGAAAATGCTGTTCGCCATAGCCGTTTACCTACTTTGGCGGATGAATCTTCTGATGAGCTGGTACGGCGAACATTGTCATCTATTGTTGCCACCTTTGCTAAAGCGCTGGAACTCCTTCCAGATAACACCCCGCTTTCCCTACTTTTTGAGGCAAATACGATTTTACCAGAGCATGAATTGCGCAACATGTGGCAGCAGGTATGGTCTGAGGCGGGGATTCGCCAACCTGTGAGTTTTGTTGAAGGCGCGGGATTATCTGTGGTGGATGACTGGCTGGATAATCATATTTGTAAGCGATCGTTGTTAATGGTTGTGGCTCTGCAAATTTGCCCGGTCCAGCCTGAGAGAACAGCGGAATCTGCCGTTGGGCTGATATTAGGTAATCGTCTGACGCAAAAGACATTAACACCGCAGGCATTTTTACATCGTCCTGAATGTGCTTCCCATTTGACGCTTGTTCGAAGTGTGCAGCAGGCGCTGGACTGGGTGCCGATTATCCCGGAGTCGTTACAGCATGTTTGGTTGTCGCAGTTGTCTCGGGAGAATAGTGAAGCCTTTACTGCATTAAGCAGCATGATTCACTTCGGTATGACACACGAACAAGGTCTTTATGATCTGGATATCTTATTAGGTACATCGGGTTGTGTTGCTCCTTGGCTCGTGATTGCGGCGGCGGCGCTCCATGCGCAATGCACCACGGCTAGTCAGTTTATTCTCAGTGGTTCATCCGTTTCTGATGAAGAGTGCTGGTGTGCCGTCGTGTTCCCTAATGAAACTTTACAGGAGGTAACGCAGTGAAGCGTATCCAAACTCAATCTTTTTTCTGTCTGTTGCTTGTTTTAATTCTGGTCATGGCTGCAATGTTAAGCTACCTGGTTTGGAAGATGCCCAATGAACTGGGTATTAAGGCAGATAGCCCTCTTCAACAGATGTGGTTTATTGGTATTGCAATAAGTAGTATAACTTTTTTGGTTGTGATGGGAATTTATTATGTTGCTACTCGTCAAGCGGGCAAACTGAGCTTTGAAGAGTTGCGTAAAAATATTTCTGGCGATGATAAAAAAATCGAGCCTGTCGAGACTCAACTCTCTGAATCTGTTTCCGCCATAGAAGGATTGTCTGACCGCCTGCACCGTCGTTACGGAGTTTTTTGGTGGTATAAGGTCCGCATTTTATTAGTAGTGGGTGAACCAGAACAGGTGGAAGCAATTGCGCCAGGGCTGACTACTCAATACTGGCTGGAGGGCTATCGCACGCTATTGCTTTGGGGTGGCAGTTTACAGGCGGAACCGGATACTGCCCAGTGGATGGCGTTGCGTCGCTTGCGCCGTTATTGTCCGCTTAATGGCATTGTCTGGGCGTTGACCGAAACCCAAAGTGCACAACCGGTGGCAATGGATAAGGCCCTGCGTATGTTGCAAAAACAGGCCCAACAATTGTGTTGGCAGGCTCCGATTTATTTGTGGCAGGTGTGTCACAGCCTCTGGCCTCAGGAAGACCGTATCACTCAGGCCGTTGGCTGCTTTTTTCCTGAACGCTGTACTCCCGATGTTGTGGGTGCCCAATTGCAGAGTTTGATTGAACCGATACGCAAGCGAGGAATGCAACAAGTACTAGCAGAAAACGCCCATGATTTCCTTTATCGGCTATCATCCACCTTGGAAAAACAGGGAATTGCCCACTGGAAACAAGTTTTGACGCCGTGGTTAGCGGAGTATGGTGATGTGGTGTCGTTGCGTGGTTTGATGTTCAGTTTGCCGCTCAAGGCGCAGGTGAGTAGCATCCCGCAGAGCTGGCTGCCCGATTCGGCCTGGCAGGGAGTGTTGAATGGCAGTCGTTGTTTTCACGGCCGGAGGGTTGGCATGTTCCACACACAGACCGTTTGTCGTGGCCTGATGGTGCTGGGCTTGTTATGGGGTGCCGGCATGGTGCTCTCTTTCTTCACCAACCGTGACCAGATAGCCGTGGTGCAGGCGGCGGTCACTGGCCTGAAAGCGCACCCGGAAGGTTCTGATGCCCAGTTGATGGCCTTAAAAGACCTGCGTAACGAGGTGGGCCGATTGCAATACCGTGCTGAACAGGGTGTGCCGTGGTATGAGCGTTTTGGTTTGAGTCAGAATCAGAAATTGTTGACGGCAGTGCTGCCCAATTATGCGCAGGCCAATAACCGTCTGATACGGGACAAAGCCGCCGCGGTGCTGCATGCGAAACTGAGCGCACTGGTGAATTTACCGCCGGGCAGCCCGTTGCGGGCTAAGTGGGCACCAGCCGGTCATGACCAGTTGAAAGCCTACCTGATGATGGCGCAACCTGAAAAAGTGGATGCTGCATTCTTAACCCGGATATTGAATGAAAATGAGTCCGAGCGGGCCGGTATTGCCCCCAGTGTTTGGTTGGATGTGGCATCGGATTTATGGCAGTTTTATGCGGAGAATTTACCCGCGCATCCGGAATGGCGGATAACCCCGGATAAGGCATTGGTTAAACGGGTGCGTCAGCTTTTGCTGATCCAGCTAGGTAAGCACAACGCCGAAGCGACGCTTTACCAGCAGATGCTGCAATCGGTGGAGAAAAATTATGCGGACCTGACGTTAAGGCAGATGACCGGCGACACCGATGCTGAACGACTGTTTACCACTTCTCGTGTGATACCGGGGATGTTTACCCGTCAGGCGTGGGAAGGGGGGATACAAAAAGCGATAGCGGAGGCGGTGGCCTCACGTAAGGATGCGATTGACTGGGTACTGAGTGATAACCGTCAGGCAGTCTCGGTTGCGGTATCGCCTGAGGAGCTGAAAGCCCGTTTGACCACCCGTTACTTTACCGATTTTGCTGGAGCGTGGCAGGATTTTCTCAACAGCCTGCGCTGGAATAAAACCCGTAACTTGTCGGATGTCATTGACCAGTTAACGCTGATGGCGGATGGGCGCCAATCCCCGTTGATTGCGTTGATGAACACGCTGGCCTATCAGGGTGAGACCGGGCAACAGGGGCCGACATTATCGGATTCGCTGGTGAAATCCGCCAGGACGTTGTTGAATAAAAAAACTCCAAGGGTGATTGACCAACAGACGACTGGTGTGCACGGGCCGATGGATGAAACCTTTGGGCCGTTGCTGGCGCTGATGGGAGAAGATCAGGCGGCGGGGGGAATAAGAATTGATAGGACCCTGGACTTACAAACCTTTCTGACTCGAGTCACCCAGGTGCGTCTGAAATTGCAACAGATAAACAACAGCGATGACCCGCCAGAGATGGCGAAAACACTGGCTCAGACGGTGTTCCAGGGAAAAAGTGCAGATCTGACTGAGACGCAGGGCTACGGTAATCTGATAGCCGCCAGTTTGGGTGCCCAGTGGCGTGGTTTTGGTCAGGCGATGTTCGTGCAACCGTTAAACCAGGCGTGGCAGGGAATACTGAAACCAGCGGCAGCGAGCCTGAATGAGCAATGGCGGACGGCGATAGTCGCTAATTGGAATGCAACTTTTGCTGGTCGCTATCCGTTTGCTGGTGGGCAGAGTGAGATTTCATTGCCGATGCTGGGGCAGTTTATCCGGCCTGATTCTGGTCAGATAGAGCGGTTTTTGACGCGTCAGTTAAGTGGAGTGTTGCATAAAGAAGGTAGCCACTGGGTGCCAGATAGAGTGAACGGCCAAAAATTGCGTTTTAACCCGCGTTTCCTGAATGCAGTAAATCAGCTCAGTCAGTTGTCAAATCTACTGTTTGCGGATGGCAGTCAGGGGCTGCGGTTTGAGCTGAGGGCCAGAGCAGTGCGGGATGTGGTGGAAACCGACCTGACAATAGATGGACAGAAATTGCGTTATTTTAACCAGATGGAAAGCTGGCAGAGCTTTCATTGGCCGGGAGAGACTTATAAACCGGGAGTAATGCTGACTTGGACCAGTGTCAATGCTGGTGCGAGGTTGTTCGGTGATTATCAAGGGAACTGGGGGCTAATCCGCTGGCTGGAGCAGGCGAAAGCGGAAAAGCTGGATGAAAGCCGTTATCGGCTGACGTTTGTTGCTCCGGATGGTTTACCGCTAACTTGGATATTACGAACGGAAATGGGCGGAGGCCCATTGGCGTTGTTGAAAATGCGGGGATTTACGTTGCCGAAAGACATCTTTGTGATGACTCCGGGTGATGATACGCTTATGTCCGCAACTGATGGTGACTGGGAGGAATAACGTTGAAACTTAGTTAGGTGAATGTATTTCATTGATTCAAATAACATAGTCAGTTAAAATCTCCATGCTACTAGCAAAATCTGGTAGCCAAGGTTTCGCAGCCTTGAACTCATCGGACACTGGTAAGTAGTTTTACCAGTGCGCCGCCTGCTATTGCTCAATCAATGGTGATTCAGGCAGGGAGAGGTTATGCCTCGCTGAGTTGATGAGCTCAGACTGCGAATCCTGTCTGTATCACCACCACTATTTTGAGGGAGTAAAGCAGAAATGAATGATGAACAAGACTGGCATCCAGCAGACATTATTGCAGCATTGAGGAAACGAGGAACCACTCTTTCGGCCATTTCCCGAGAAGCTGGATTGGCATCAAATACTTTAACTAATGCACTTGCTCGTCGATGGCCAAAGGGCGAACAAATCATAGCGGAAGCTTTGGGTTGTAGCCCTGCTGAAATATGGCCTAGTAGGTATTTGGTTAAAGAAAATATTATTTCCAAAGCTTGTGATACAAAGCTACTCGCGTAGTTATTGCATAATAAATATATTGAGATAATTACGTCTACCAAACTTTAGAGCCTATAAGTAAGAGTTCTTATTTGTCTATTAATATTATAGTTACTCATTATCTAATGATTTCTGTAATCATTAGATAATTTTGCTATGGCTTTATATGGGCTAATTATATACCCGCCTAACTTGAAGATGCAGGATTCAGAATCTGAAAATTGTCATTAATACGGCGTGACAGACTCCCGGCAAGTTCCGGTAATATTTCCGTAAAAAAGTGATGTATTGCCTGCCTGAACAAGGCCGCCGAGGCGAAGTAACGATTATTTCTGACTTGTTCATTCATCACTTTCCACAGCCTTTCTATCGGGTTCAGATTTGGGCTGTAGGGCGGTAAGTAATGAAGTTCAATATTCATCACATAAGCCCAGTCTTTCACCAACTCACTCCGGTGATAACCGGCTCCGTCAAGGATAATATGAACCTTCTGACTGACCGGATAGGTTTCACGCAGGGCAATGAAGAATTCTGCGATGTGATAACTGTCGATACGATCATATTCGTGTACGACTGTTTTGCTGATATCGGCCAGATTCAGGGCTCCCATCAGGTTCAGACGGGTACGGCTTCCCGTGGTTTTCACTACGGTTTTCTGGCCTTTACGCATCCAGCCATAAGCCAGTTTTGTCCCCTGAGTGGGATGGGTGCCATCAATGAACAGGATGGGCTCATTGTCTCCGGCTTCCTGCTTGAGTTTCCCGTAGGTTTCTATAAAGGCCCGCTGCTGTTCCACGTTGAACTTGTGTGGCACGCCGGTCGGTTTTTTATAACTGAATCCATTGTGGTGCAGCCATTTATTCATGCCAGGAACGGTGTAACTGATATTCCACGCTTCTTTGACAAGGTGGATAACCGCCTGTGTGGTGGGCAGAAGATTGGCGGTCAGATAAGCGATAAGTTCCTGCGTCTGTGTTTCGCTGAGGTGGCTCTGAGAGCCGCCATTGTCGGGCTTGAGTTTGCGGTGATTAAGGTAATCGCTGATATGACGATTAACGGTCATTTCATGCAGGCGCAGGGCCTGAGCGATCATGACAGAGCTCCAGCCCTCAGAGGCCAGCAGGACCGCTTTGATGCGATCACACTCCCGCTTATCACGGCAGGTGTGATGAAGGTGTTCAAGTTCGGCTTTTTGTTCATCGGTAATGAATATTTTCATGACGGATACCATGAACCTCATTTGGGCGAAAATCAAGCAGTTTCAATGAGCACGGGTATATATTATATTTACATATCGATTGTTATCATGTATTTGGGTTGAAAAATTAATGAATATATGTCAGACGCCTTATGTTAGAAATTTTTCATTATCTGAGAAATTTGATGATTAGGCGTATTCCTGGCAAGAATGACGTCATAATGTAGTTGTTGACACTGAACAGGAAAAGCAGAGATGCTTAACTGGCAAACTTTGTAACTATTGGTTTGTATAGATACAATCAGTTGGGTGTGAACAAGACGAATAATATAGCGAATCGAATATGCAAAGAGGTCAGTAAACTCTGTGGCATTAATATGGTTTTATCTCTATGAGATTCCTAAAAAAATTAATTTTTGTTAATAGGGGGATCTTTATTACGCATTTTAAACTTTCCTGTCAGGGTTTCCAATCTAATAAATAATTGGTGAATAGGTCGTTATACACTTTATTTACGCTTCAAATTCAAGATTTTTTAATGCTTTTTTGAGAATTGATTCACTTAAATTAGACCAGCAAGTTACTCCATTAATAGTTTTGACTTTCCAGCCCTCAATAGAGCTTTTTTCTAAAATAAAACTTGGCTCAGCAGAATCAGAGTTCTTAGCGTTGATGCCAAACTTCATTTCAATATTTCCCTGATTAACTTCCTCATCAGTTAATACATCCATAAGATCACATACATCGAAGTACTTATTAAGAAAAGTTTTAATTTTCATGTTAGTTTCTCCATTTCGTTGGCTTCGGGTTTCCGGTGGGCACTCTGCCTGGTTTATGTAATTAATTATATAGTTGACCTATCTGGCGACGAAAATAAACGGCGCAAAACGTTACAATAACTGAATCGGAGAGAAAGTCGTCATTCATGTATTTCACGGCGAGCGTGGAGAACTTAGGAAGGAGGGTTATCCAGTATGAGATGAGGATGTGGAAAAATAGTCTCCTCTGCTCTACAGTCACATAAATATGCGGGGGTGTTATTCATTCACTGTGTCGTAATCCGTTGCTAGAGGAGAGCTGAGGTCATTTAATCATGAATAATGATTTTAAGTTGACTTCTTAACGGAGTTTTCTGCTCCATTGCACCTGAAACCCCTTATTTCCAGAATCTCAAATTGGCAGTCGTGGTTATACAACAGGCATGTGCCATTAATCCGCTGCGTAATTGTGTGGTGGTGCGCCGGTTATATCCTCTGACGGGTTCAGTACGCACTACTATTCTGTTAGCTTCCAGATAGCAAATGACTGTAATGATAACGGTCAAAAATCATGTCAAGATTTCCATATAATTTATAATTGTATGTTTTATAACATATTATTATGTTTTTGAATGGTTAAGTATGACTATCCTGCATTTCGTCACCAGAGCACCCGAATATAGAATGGGAAAACTAATTTCACTTGGGAGGCCTCTATGAATTTTGAAAAGGAACTGGCTGCATACAATCTTGCCCACTTTGGTTGGCAGCTGGAAGAATTTAATCACACGTTATTGAACGAAAGCCACGTTGTCTACTTTCGTGATTTCAGAAATGTCTCTGAGCGCGTAGTAACACTGAATAAGGCGTCTTTCAGTGACAGTGCCATACGCACTACAACTAAAATGGATCACTTAGTGAGTGTGATTGGCGATAGCATTAAAATCTGGAAAACCAGGGTGTTACACCCGCGTGAAAATGCTGTTTTCACAGATGCATTGACGCAGTACATTAAAAACACCATGACCTACCGGCTGTTTGTTCAGGAAGCAGAACCTGATCAACGTTTTCATATGATCATTAACATTTACGGTACCAAAAAACGTGACGAGGTGATAATTCGCCCTGTGATAGCACGGTCAGAATCTCTGATCCTGACTCACGGAGAGTTTCGGAATTTTTCAGAAAACGTATTTATTCATGACCAAGCCTATAATTCTTGTTGGTTTAAGTAAATTTGTTCTGTCGAAACAGATATAAGTTCATTGTCTTGTGGCAGTATAGGATTTAGAAGATTGTTTGGTCAGAGGTTCAGCAAAAGGAAGCGTCCGTCCGGGCGCTTTAATCTTAAAAGGTAAAGATGTCATGATGCGAATTCTGCATAGGTGTAGGTCAGCGATTATAGTCCACCTTTCAATCAAAGTGTTGTAGATCGCATTAACCCCGGAAGTAATCAGTTCAGACAAGTCCGTGCCGTTACTGGTATCGACGTAATGGCTACAAATAGAGCTCCGATTTAGCTAACGAGACATTATTCTCCGAGGTGATAGAGGTAATTGCATGATTTAGCTCACCCTTACATTCATGAGAACCGCCAGATGGACAATCATTAACTTCATCATATACGACGTTTCTGATTAATCCTGCCAATAGTAGTTCATCATTGGCTTTTCCAAGTTCTGTGTTATTACATCCGGAAAGTGAAGCAACTAAAGTCACTGTGAAAATTATCCGTTTTATTTTAGGATCTTTCATTCTGAACATAACAGGGGTAGCAGTGGTTACGGCAAATATTTATTGGAGTTTCAGATAGAAGATGCAGAGCAGATTTGTTGATGAAATTGTAAGTTCTTGCCATTACTGACTTTAAAGTAATAGGACGTTTTCCTGTTTTGTAACAGATTTATTATTAAGAAATTCAGAAAGATTGGCTGTTCAATCGGTCATGAAGGACAGCCACTAGTTCAGAATTTTATACCGTTAATTTTGCCCTCAACAACCACAGGCTTGATTTAGTCTTCCGCCGTGACAATAGCATCATCCAGATCTGCCAGTAGAGCGGCCATCTTCATTTCAATTTCTGAGCGCAGAGCCATCAGAGCTCGTTTTCGTGAGGAGTGCATGACGATACCTCCATGTGAGCCGCGTGAACGGTCTGATCCGTCGCCTGTACCGTGCCGAGTATATTCTGACCAGACAGGAATGACTGCATCTTCTACCCGGTTATGGCATAACCCAATTAGCCGACTGGCATTTGGTATGAAGCCAGTGGTATGAGACTGTGTGTATTCGGGGAGATCAACATCGCAGTCTGTTTCATAACCTTTAATCTGGAGAGCATTTCTCAACCGTTCTGCTCGGAGCTCTTTTTGGGATTTGCCTTTCATGATATTACCTGTTGTCTGTTTGTTTACTTAAATTAGTACATCACAGTCTCTACAGGTATCGAATAGACACACCGAAAAAAAACAGGCAACGTTATTACGTCATCAATTAGAACCAACATGTGTTGTGACTTAATACCATATATGACAGATGGAATAGAACATAAAGTTATTATCTATTTTACCAATGAGGAAAGAAATTTAGCCTGGTAGTCGAGAAATGCAGTCCGTTTTAAAGATATGACCACGAGCAATCGCCACCCAGTAAGTCGCAGTGAGTTCAAAGAGGTCAGTAACGCCTTCATAGTGAACTCGGTTTTGCACACAATAAATCAATTCCTGCGCTCCGTCAGGGTCTACTATCCCTGCAATGCAGGGAAAATGTCGCAGTATGCGATCGTGAAAGGCGATAATTAGAATTAACAACATATCTCTAGTATGTTTCGGGCCAGATGTCGATCCATATGAATTCATACAACGGTCATATAAAAATGCCCTCCGGCTCAAATTAACTGCAAATTGTAGGCTAACAAAATAATTGTAAACTACATTGCCATTAATCCGACCTCAGAATATTGTGATCAGGAAAATAACTAACGATTTTCTTTATTAATCGGCTTTTACTGCCGAACTAGGTAACAGGAGCAGAAACAGAGGCGTACTTTTGCTTTTTTATGTTGAATGAATCATATATCACATTAATAGAGTAAGTGTGATAGTATGTGGTTTAATAATGGTCAAGGGGAAGTTTAAGGAGAGTGTAGACGACATCTTCTACTATCACAAATGCTGAACTAACCCTAGTTACCCTTCAAGTTTACTAAAAATCGAGGAAAGACTGGTTGAAATATTAAATAAGCATGGGTTTAATAACGTTAGTTGTAAAATTATTAATTGAATTAAGTTAAGAAACTTGCTTTGAATTGGTTTGGTATCCTTTTAAAGGAAAATATTTGTCAAAGTAACTCGATCGATCCTTCACAATAAGTTAGATATACTCGGAAAAGAAGTTGAATGGAAATAAAATGTCTTGACCCTCTGGGCATCAATGGTTATGAACGAAAAGCCAATGAAGTACTTTCGAAGCATCTTCCCGATAGTTGGAAAGGATACTCTTCACTGGAAATGGTTGGTCGTCAAGGAAAAGACTTTGAAGCTGACATCATTCTTATAACACACGATAGAATTATTGTTGTTGAATTAAAGAATTATCAGGGGAAAATCTTTTCTCAGGGAAAACAATGGATCCAAGAATATCCAGATGGAAGACAGGAACATCGTATAAATGCAGTATCACAATCCAGCCGAGCAGCAAAGATTTTGAAATCTCGGTTAAATGAAAAGCTGAGTGGGAAGTTCGTTCCTTACGTTGATAGCTGTGTAGTTTTATGTGGTTACGCAGATGCATCTCACTTGCCTTCAGATGAGAGACAATATGTATTTACGTTAGATGAATTCAAAAGTATAGGTGCTGATAGCGAATATGAGAAAAGATTTGGGAAACCTTTTACCTTTAATCGGAAAGAAGATATACCCAATAAAAACATTACCATATGGGACCGTATATTTCTCAATAATAGTGCTGATTTTAAACCCAAGACGTTTTCGTCTAATAATTATTTTCAAAATGGAACATCATTCTTCCAACATAAGGACTTCTTGTATTCAGAATTTCAAAGCCAACGTGCTGACAATGCAAACTACAAGGCGTTGATGAGGAGATGGGATTTTACTGCCCCATGTATAGTTGAATACGCCAGAACGCCAGATCAGAGAGTTGTAATTGCTCAGAGAGAGTCAAATGTCCTAGGGTATATAGATAATCAAGATGAGGATTTGAAAAATGTTCACCTCCAGCTTCTACACATACCTACAGATCTAACGGCAGATTTTGTGGAACTCTACGAATGGCCTAATAAAAAAGAAAGGCTTGATGTATTTATTCGAAAGAATAAATCTAAGTTAACTAAACAAAACCGACTCGACCTTATTCAAATGCTAATAAGTCAGTTAGCAAGGCTTCATGATATAGATGTTGCCCACCGGGACCTTGGTTCTCACAGTATTTGGCTTTCACTACCCAGTAAGGTCGTTTTATCCAATTTTTTGACAGCATACTACCCTGATCCTGATAAAAAGAGTGTCTCAAATGTACGGAAAATTATTCAACATGGTCGAGTAGAAACGCCTGAAGAATTACTTGAAGACGATATAAATGGTACTGCTTATACAAGAGATGTTTATCTCGCAACCGCTGCATGCCATTACATTGCCTTTGATTATTGGCCCAATAAAGATGAGGGTGTTTATATTTGGACACAGAGGGAAAACTGTGAGATAAGTACGAAGTTAAACGACTGGTTTGCCAAAGGGTTAGAGCTTGACTCTCAATATCGATTCCAAGACTTACGAGCTGCGCTTTCCGAACTCAATAAACTCCTTCAAACTGGTAGCGAGGATCCATCAAGAACCCTATCTGCTTTATCAAGATACCATACTAATATAAACGTATTCGCAGATTTTGGGGTACTACCAGTAAAATCGGAAGGGACTTTCCACTTACTTAAGTCGCCAGATAATAGCTTTGGAGTAAAAACATGGTTTGGTGTAAGCGATGTGAATAAAACAGGAGGGATTAATCATCAACTTCTTACTTTTTTCAGTAGACTAGAACTTATTAAAAATTCATCTTTGGAATGCTTGCCTGAAATATTGGAGTTCGGCATCAATCCTACTATGACCAATGTTTACTTTAAATATGAATGGATAGCTGGGGAAACGTGGAGAGATGCTGTTGTCGACATAGATAAAGAGCGCGGCATTCAATTAATTAAGGGATTAGTGGAGGCTTTAATCAACTTGCATGCTTCAAGACTTCATCATGGAGACTTGCATCCCCAAAATATCATTGTTAAAGAGCAGACTATAAAATTTATTGATGTTATTGAATATGAAAGTGAAGGTTCGAATAAACATACCCCGGCTTACGTACCGGCCTCGTATGAGACTCAGTCTAAATCAAATATCGACCGTTATGCAGTAATTAAGATTGTTAATGAATTATCTGAGTTGGTAAATACAATTCACCTCACCAAATACACTAATGAACTCTTGGCATTGCCAGAAATTGCGTCAACGGAACTTGAAAAGTTAGTAGATAATTTAGAACAAATCGTAAATCCGCCTCTACCAATTAGTACTGAAAGTTACGATATCCATTATAAAAAATTCAAAGAGTTATCAGATAAGTTGGCCTCTGATGATGGATCGTATTATTTGTCGATAAAACTCAATGCTGGGAAAGGACGGGATTTAGTAAGTGTTCAGTTGAGTGGCATTAAGCAACAGCTTGATATACTTATCCAACCTGAGAAGATGTTTATTGTTGGCGCTACTCTTCGAGACCTACGTCATGATCAATTTATTTGGAATAAACGTGATACTCAACTTAAACTCAATGGTATCATCAATCTCTCTAACAATTTAAGTGGTTCAAATGAAAAATTTATTGACTTCATTTTAACTAGTGAAATATATCAAGAGCTATTTCGTATAAATAATTCAGCACCGATCTCACAATCAACTGAAAGATCTATACTGTCATTGACAAAAATAGCTAAATCCGAGGTTGTTGATGCACGAGAGATTTGGAAGGTTCTTGTCGAAACAGAATTGGAAAGCTACCCAAAAATTCAGGTTGTTACAGAGCCGAAATACTCTGAAAATAAATGGCTAACTTTCCGATATTTTTTAGAGGATAGTAGGCTAGATTTTGATCTTCGGACCGAATGTGTCACACTTAAAATGGAAATAAGAGGTGAACTTAGAGATATCGGAATTATAGAAGATTTAAGTTCTGATACCGTTATTGTTAAACCGAGAGGGAAAATAGCGCCTCAACTCGGTGATACATTAGTTGTGGAAGGGAGCATGTCCGCAGCATCTCTTGCGAAGCGAGAGAAGGCTATTTCTAAGATAATCAACAATAGGGCTATTATTCCAAACTTACCCGACTATTTTTCTCCAAGGCTTGAGGCTAGTTATACTGAAGGCCACGTCCCTTCAGATGAAGAGTTAGATACATATACTGAATATAATGAAGATGGACATATAACGTTTTCACTCAACGAGCAGCAAAGACAGGCATTTAAAGCTCTTTATAAGTATGGTCCAGTTGCGCTACTTCAAGGGCCACCGGGAACAGGAAAAACCGCTTTCATCGGCTCTTATATTCATTACTCCATTATGAATGGAGCAAGGCGGGTATTGCTAGTTAGTCAGTCACATGAAGCAGTGAATAATTCCTGTGAGAAGGTCCGCTCCTTGTTTAGGAGAAATGCACAACCTATTGATATCGTTCGATTAGGAGACGAGTCGAATTTATCTGTGTCGCTGACTGATGTAGGTGAAAAAGCGCTTCAAGAACATTACCGCGATAAGTTTCGGGCTGAGTATAAAGAGCGTTTGGGAGCACTTTTATTACAAATTGGTATTTCGACTGAAATGTCAAATGTTATCACAGAGTTCGAAGTATCATTCGGACAACGATTTGACCAACTATCATCACAAGCTAAAGACAAAGAGTTAGCAGGTAGTCCCACTCTCAAGCAGAAAGAAAATAAACTTAAAACCGGTTTAACGAGTTTCTTAGAGCACCATTTGCAATCTACAGTATCGTTTGAAGATACTCGAATTCAATATATTCGAAATACACTACTCACAAAGTTGTCTGAACATTTTGAAATTTATTCCGAAAATCTTATTTTCAAAGTAAGAAACCTTGTGGAAATGTCTAATGAATGGCTGAGTGTGATGGCTTCTGGGCAAGCCCAATTCCAAAACTTCTTAGCTAAAACTAGAACACTAGTATGTGGCACTTGTGTTGGAATTGGTCGCTTCCACTATGGAATTCAAGAAAACGTTTACGATTTAGTCGTCATTGATGAGGCTGCTCGTTCCCCCGCGAGTGAATTGGCTATCGCAATGCAAGTCGGGAAAAAGGTCTTATTGGTAGGAGACCATAAACAGCTTCCTCCTCTTTTTGATGAAAATCATCTCAAGGCGGCGAAACTGAAATTACCTAAACTAGAGATAGATGAGCTCAAAAGAAGTGATTTTGAAAGAGCATTCGTTTCCGAATATGGGAAAAAGGTAGGGCGTTCATTACTCACCCAATATCGTATGGCGCCCCCAATCGGCAATATAGTCTCAGAAAACTTCTACGACGGAGCTCTAGCAACAGGAAGGGGGGAAACTAGTGAAAAATATAAAGAGCTGATTAACACCTTTGCAACCACTGTCACTTGGTTCGATACATCTAGAGCTGGGAGAAAAAATCTCGAATCTCGACCCAAGGGAAATGGTGTAAACGATAAAAGTTACATTAACGATTATGAAGCAAACACGATTATTTCCATTATAAAACGTCTTTATGACAACGATTCCCGAGATGAAATATTAATTGAGGGGGAAGACCCCAAAATTGGTGTTATATGTATGTACGGTGAGCAAGTTAGATCCCTAGTAAGAAAGATCAATAGTCTTTCATGGTCAAGAAGTTTATTAGAGAAACGGATTATAAAAGTTGATACTGTTGATAGTTATCAAGGCAAAGAGAATGATATCATCATTTTATCCCTTGTAAGAAGCAATAGTCATGGGAGTCAAGGCCATGTTGCGTCCGAAAATAGAGCTAATGTCTCACTCTCTCGTGCCAAAGAATGTCTTTTCATTGTAGGTAATAGCCATATGTGGAGTCGAAGCAATCAAACGACCGCTTTCGGGCGTGTATTGAAATTCATAAAAGACAATGAGTCTCGAGATTATTCAATTTGCGAATTAGATGAAAAGGAATAGCCGATGAAAGTTCAATTAAACAGAATCAGCTTTGGACTGCCCACAAAAGCATTTTTTATTGACTATACTGTGAGCCGAAAGAGACAATTACCGGTTGTTAAAGAGTTTATAATTCGTGTATTGCATTCACTGGGTAGCTCACCGGTTGAGTTGATACAGAATTATTTTGGATTTACTGCTACAGAAACTCGAGCTGTACTAGACGATCTTATCGAAGAAAGCTTGATTAAATGGAACGATGATGAAATTGAACTAACATGCCATGCACTAGAAAATTTTGAAGAAGTAGAAGGTAACATGCTTCCCAGATTCTTTGAAGTTATAGATAAAATTGATAACATTTACTTTGAACTGAAAGACTTTCGAATGTTGCCAAATGCTGTCAAGAGAAGTGGTGTAAATAGTTCGTGTATTACTTTATCGTTACCTGATGAGTCTTTTGAAAAGCTGAATGACAAAGCCCGGTCAGCTTTCGATACTCACTTTCAACATTTTAGAGAAGTGGTGAAAGGTGAAGATATTTATTCTGACCGTCAGGAATTGTACAAAATTAATCACGTTAATGGTAAATACGATGTAGTTGTTCCAATTCCAATTGAGTATTTCATAGATACGAATGCTCCCAAAGTACTTCAAACAGGTTATGAGTCACCCGCTTTAGATGAATGGGATTCTAATAGAACACTCTTTAACGCCATGGATGAAGCAATCAGCGCAGGCTGTGGTGAATATACTCCAATGGATTTTCATAGTTACTTGAGTGCCACCAATGATCCGATTTTAATTAAATATTGGGATGATAAAAATGAATCACTTAACCTTGAACTTTTGATGAAACATTATGAAATGGGGGCATCGTTTAATTCAAATGACACGCAACTAATACTCGGTAATTTTTACACCAAATCTAATATAAGCGCTATTCATGAAAATTTGGATAAAATATTTAAGGAAAAGCCTAAATCTAGTGGCATGATTTGGCTGACTAATGCTGAAAGTGGTACATGGGGAAGAACAAATGAGCTAAGTTTCTTCATTGATTCAATAGTCAAATTATTTGACAATAGAAAAAAAACTTCCTGTGCCGTTCTGGTTATACCATGCGTGAGTAAACAAGAGGCTTTTGAAAAAAATAGAGTCTACAACGGCGTTGATGCAAAGCTTATGGACTGTGAAAAACGATTCGGTGGGGATAGATGTGAGGTGTTAATCATCCCTAATGTTATGGTCGCGTGTCTTCACCATATCTCAATTGAGGATGGTAGAAATATATCATTACCAGTTGGATATCTTAGCCTAGACCCTTTACTTATCGAATCAGTTACACAAAACGTTCAGCGATGGGCAGAATCCGAAACACGATTTAGTCATTTTTTCGAGAAAAAGCATACAACTCTGGAAGACTCCGTTTTGAACAGCTATTTTTATCCTATCTTGTTCCAAGTGTGAAAGAATAAAGTGTCGTAAGGTCTAGACGAGATTGATGTATATCGAGAGGGATAAAGTTGGCTTCTTTTCTAGGTGCCAACATTCCTTTTTCGGTACAATGTCATTGTTTTTACAACTCATAAAAATCCGGTGACGCATTTTACCGTCGTTCAGACGAAGAGGGCAGCGACAGACACCTAACGGTTAGTTGCCGCTGATTTGTCTGTTTTAACCGCTTGTACCTACCAACAAAATACTTTTATCTTTTGCCAATGCCAGAGTACATTCGGGGTTTTACGGAGTTGACTAAAGACGAGTTTTTGTAAATTGACGCAACGACCTTTATAATTTGCTAAGTTTAGCTCATTGAGCTTCGAGGCAGGGCTCAGAATAGACATAGCCTGCTCAATAACAAATAACAGTAGTAGTCAAGTATATAGGGTGTCTCTGTCTGGTCAGCTCAATAAGTGCATGATACCAACGTTTCATTTAATTTATGTTGAGCAGAAATCTGGTTTATGACACGATTTTCCCGTAGTGGTCTGTTTTATTGGATATTTTTTAACTCTAACCTCATATCACTTTGCAACAACTTCATGAACTAACGTTAAATGACCACTTTTTGGCTCTTTTCAGACGTCTCAGGCAATTTTGGTTTATGAACCCATTCCACTCAGCAATCGCGTGGCTTATGAACCTCAAATTTTAGTAGTTATCTGATTGCTCTATTGACTGCTTGTTTTACTGAGATAATATTTCAACATATAGTATATTAAGCAGGGCTAACGTATCTAAGGGCGGTAGCATCGGAACTCATTGCGATCACGCAGCCTTAAATTACAGCTGAGAAAGTATTTATCAGCAACTGAAGTGGCTAAAATTCTTTTAAATATTTGCTGAGAAAGTAGTAAATATTTTATTCATCTTTTAGTTATTGAAGGGGAAGTAATTGAGCGGAATAAAGATAACCACAGCAATTGATCAGAGTGGGGTGGTAATTGATGCAAATAATTACAATAAGGACCAGTTACACCTCCCATTAATATGCCCAGATAAAAATTGCAATGCCATATTAGTGCATGTTAATGCATACAAAAGAGAGAGTTATAACAGAACGCAGTATATTCCAGCATTTTTTAGACTTGAAAAAGGTTTTATACATACCAATCAATGCAAATATAAAACAAATGGTAATACCACTATTAACTCAAAATACTCTCAGTCAGATGTCATTGATGCCTTAAATCGTGGTGAGACCTTATTTCGTATACACGTAATGAACTCAGATGAAATAAATAATCTGCATATTAAATCATCCGAATTTCAGCTTAACCCACCGAGTGACACCACAGATAGAATTTATTTAATAAAAGGGAGAAAAGCAACTTATATCAAAACAATGTCTAGTCTTTTGGATATATATAAATTCGGTTTATTAAACAAACAACAACAAGCGAGTATAAAACTACTTACAGGTGGGAAAATCCTCCTATGGAAGGATTATTTTTACGCAACAAGCTATCTCCCAGAATTACATTCAAAACTACAGAAGAATAAATTAATACAAGCAGCAATCATAGTGAAGGTCAATTATAGTAAAATGCATAGAGGTTTTAAATATCTTATATGCTCCTCTATTTATGAAGACAATGACTATGGAGTTATTACAGCAATTAAATTGTCGAAAAATATGGAAAAATATAATATTCTCACAAACCGTATTTACATGATTCTAGGTAATTTTTCAGAGCCTTTTATTAATGATAGAGTTATAAAAAAACATAAATGTCATGAAATAAGAACACTTATAAGTAATCCATCTCAGATAATAGAATACTAGCTCGAATTTAATTGATGCACCCAAGATATTAGGCGGGAAGGTATTTGGCAGGTAAAAAACACCTTGCCACTCGAAAAATTAACAATAAGACTGACCGAAATAATCTTAAAGCAATTGTTTTAACGTTCGTGAGTAAAGATGATGTTTTAATGGATTCTTTTTTGTGAATGAGGGAGGGAAGCTAAATAAGCTTTCGAAATAATGGATCACTTGGAAGGGAACTCAGTCCGATTTTTGCAATCTGATCAATCGCCAAAAATCACAAACCCCAAAATGGACTGAGCGACCCCGAAATGAACGACAACAAATGAAGAAACTTATCTATAAAACCCGTGATAAGAATTATGCCCGCCGATTGATGGCATTATTGATGCTACATGAAGGTCATATGGTGACTCACATCGCCAAAACCCTGCATGCTACACGTTCTTCGGTTAATCGCTGGATCAACTGGTTTACCTTCATATGGCTTAGAAGGGCTTAAAAGTTTATCTGCCGGCAGGCCCATTGTTTGGAATTTAGCCCCGCTCTATCCGTATTGCAGCACTCGCCTCAAGATTTTAGCTATATTCGCTCACACTGAAGTCTCGAGCTCATCCCCCAGACTATCAATCAATTGCTCAAGTTATCTCTCACACAAAGTACGTTATACCGCTACTGCCAAAAGGTAGGTATTGTCTGGCACAGGGCTGCACCCACTCTAAAACGACCTGATCCTGAATATCGTGAAAAAAGAGCAAAAATCACAGAAGCCCTGACCCATATCTCAGTACAACATCTGGTGTTTTATGAAGATGAGGTCGATATTAATTTAAATCCGAAAATCGGGGCGGATTGGTGTTTTAAAGGGCAGCAAAAACGCGTTGTCACGCCAGGAAAAAATGAAAAACACTACCTTGCAGGCTGCCTCAATGACCAAACAAGGAAAGTCGTCTATGTTAAAGGGACAAAAAAGGACTCTAATTTATTTATCAAGATGTTAGATGAGCTTAATACCCACTATCCCGATACGAAAACGCTCACATTAATCTTAGATAATTATTGCATCCATAACAGTCAGAAAGTCAAAAACTGGTTGGCACAGCATCTGAAATTTAACCTACCGAGTTATTCCCCCTGGTTAAATAAAATAGAACGGCTTTGGCAATCGTTGCATGAGACAGTCACACGGAACCACAGCTGCCAATCTATGTAGCTCGTTGATGCTTTCTTAGCGTCGATTTCAGCACAGCAAAAACTAGGAATGAATAAAATCGGTTATGGATTCTTATTTAGACGGCGAAAATAAGCAGCGCAAAACGTTACAATAACTGCGTCGGAGATTAGGTCGTCATTTTGTGGGCAGAAATGTATTTCACGGAAAGCGTGTCGAACTTAGTCAGGTTGGTATCCAGTACGGATGAAAGTATGGAAAAATAGTCTCCTTTACTCTACAGTCACATAAATATGTAGTTACAGTACTGGAATCTGTTGCCAGAGGAGAACTGAGAACATTTAATTATTAATAATACCTTTATTTTATTTATATTGGTTATTTATATTGATTGCTTAACGGAATTTTCTGTTCCATTGCACATGAAACTCTAGGTTAAGAAATTTGTCCATGCTCAATAAGTTTTTTTGATTTTTGGGGGAATTATGTAATTCCTCGATATAACCATCACATTGAATGCTTTTTTCCAAAGATCATAAAAAGGAAGAGCATCCTAAATTTATTATATATCTATATTGATATATAATTGTAATTTGTTGTATAATAGGACTATAGAGATGGAAGGCCAGACTCAAAGGAGCTACAATTAAAAATAAGTACTAATATACAAATTCAAAAACTTTCCATCGTATGTTAAAGTATATTGTTAAATATATATCTAATGTTCTCTAATTTTAAAATAAATAAGTTGTGAAATACATTTTACCTCAGGAGATAAAATTATGCGTGGTTTGCAAATCAGAATTGCTTTTGCATCAGCAAAAGTCATGCGTGTTATTGATGCAGAAAAAGCTAAAAATGAATTGAATGAGGTATTATTCGAAGCCCGCCAGTGTGGATATGACGAATACTCTTTTGGCATGAAAGTACCACCAACAATGTTCCTTGATGAGCCTCAATTGTTAAAAGCGTGGCGAAACGGATGGAACTTTCACAGCGAAGCTGAGGAAATGGAACATTGCCCTGAGTGCAATAATCAATATGGCATTCCCTGTTCACAGCATGATTATTAATACCACTCTCGGTAAAGCAGCCGGGTTTCCCTGTCTTCTTGTGCCTAGAAAGTCAGACCGGCCATCAATAAAATCACCTGTGGCTTAAACTATGAAGCATATTGATGTATACAAAGCAATTGGTTGCGTAAAACGAGCACCCGAAAAAATAGATTCGCATTCCGTGCGGTTAGATTATCCGATGCCGTTATAAAGCTCAGTCAATCAGAGTTCCTACGATGTATAGGAGCACGTTTTACGCACTTTCGAATTGAAGATAGCTCATAGGTGCAAAAAAAACGAACATATATAAGCGTTGGAGTATATTCATGTTGTTGTTAAATGGAGCATTGCTCTCAACGGGTCAAGCCAAACAGGTTAATTCTCCAGGAGCTCTGGTGCGTGCTTTTCAGCAAGATTATCTAACATGGAATAATCACGCTTTTGCGTTACATGACACACATGCCCCGGCTCAAGTGATGCCTCTGGCGCAGAAATCTTGGGATAGGTTGCTAACAAAATACACATTACCAGGTTTTAAGGGGGAACCGATAGCTTTTGGATCCGACGCAGCTCACGATCCCCAGTGCGAACAGATCCTGTCAGTAAAAGTACATGACGACAAGGCTGTGGTAACTACGCGATTCCCGCAAACGTACTACACATCCGTTTATGAGTATCATTTGATGTCTCAACATCATCGTTGGTATCTGAAGCAAATTTATCTGGTGGATGATAGCGGTAAATATCCTAGTCTGTAGCGATAGAGTACTAATTTGTCAATAACTGATTAAGAAGAAAAAAAATCACTGATAAATAGTTAAAAAATAGCATCTCATAAAGTTACTTATCCTTGTAGATCATTTGACTTATGTTGCGTCAAAACTGGCTTCATGGTGAAATATTATATCTATGTATTTGTTATTAAACTATTTTTTATCATTAATGCATCTCCTATTGTTCATAATTAGCTCGAAATGGCACCTTTTGATTTGCTTGATTTTTACACACCGTAGTTCATAAACTGATCTAGATGTTTAGTTCCAACGTTTGATGGTACAGTGCATAGCTTAAGGAGGCACAGAGAATTGAGAAGGGTGCCCCACACATTTAGAAATTGATTCGACAGAAGCTTGAGGTACATAACAGAGATACCTGTTGTCCGGAAAAACAGATCATCAACATTCTCCGTGAGGCTAAAGAGGTTTATTCGCACGTGAAATCTGTTGTAAGAATGTCTTCTCTGATGCCACTTTTTACACATAACACAAGAAGTTTGATAGGGTAGAGAAAATGGCTTAGCCAGTATAGTTGGCCAATAAAAATGGACGATTCAGACATGAAAATGGCCGATCTTTCTCATCTATCATCCGAACAGGCTGAAGCTGCCAGGAGATTTGTCGATCTCAAGTTTCAGGTGGATACGATGGCAAGAGATCACTCCGGGTATGTACCGGATGACCTGCATGGCCCTATGGGTGGCGGTGAGTACGGCCCATCTCACGGTATGTGTTTCTTCAATAGAATCATTCCTTTTCTGCCCCGTGATTCTGAGGTTCATGAGCCGGAGATCCTGTATGTGCCGATAGCACATACACTGGGGTGCAGTTGGCGGTGGTGGCCTGACCGTTATCTATCGGAAGAGAACGAAGAAGGCATAAAATTACACATTTTTTCGGATTATGGGATTCGTAGTACCAGTTATACTTACATACCTGAACTAGGCTTATTTCTGCCCGGTGAAGGGAAAAACCGGGTTAATTTCTGCCGTCATCACAACATTAACGCTATTCCGGCGCGAGTCTATATCCATCATTACCCGAAGGCTGACAGAATAAAGCTTTATGTCAAAGAGGAAGCTACTGGCAGAGACATTCTGGCTGTTCTAGATAATCGCTATGTTCAGAAGGTTGACCATTATGCGTTTGCACTACCGGTCCTTCAAGCTTATGGAGTCATTGTATCACGTAAGTGGCCTAGTGACTTACCATCAACGGATGATATCCGGGCTTATGCTAGCACTTCTGTTAACAATGAGCTTTTTTACCGGCCGGTAGTCGATCTCGATAAAGTCAGAGTAGCGTTCACTAAGAAGGAGGAGGAAGCGTTCATCCGTACCACGCTTTTTCATCTCCTCCCAGTCCGTAAAAAATTTACCTATATCTTCGTGTTCATGCTGATTTTTGTGGTAGCGATGACCCTGTGGGATCACCTCGGTGAGGGGAGTGTCGCGAATATGTTGTTTGCCGCAGGGGCTTTTGCTGTCGGCAGCCTGTTTGTCATGATGGTGCCGGTTTTTCGGGTAAGGAAAAAATACTTGACTGATGAGAGTCAGTGACATGGAGGGTGTACTTCGGAAGATGTAGTGGAGCAAGAATTTCGGACATCTCACAAGTCTGCTAACTCTGATTAATATGAAAGTGAGGTATTACGAAAGCACTGGGCGGCCTGTTCGCTTTCAGGTATCTGGTTTCGCGCTGATATCAAAGTTATGCAATTGTCGAAAAAGCCAACCTCACTTTCCAGAACCGCCCTTAAGCGGGGGAAATCGTAGTAAAAATTTGATGAAACTCAAAGGGATTGGTCCGACAACAGCGAGTGCGTTGGTTGCCAGCATCGGTAATGCCCATGATTTTAGAAGCGGCCGTCAACTGGCCGCCTGGTTGGGTCTAACGCCCTCGCAGTACAGCAGTGGAGGAAAATCCCGCTTGGGGAAAATCACTAAAGCCGGTGACAGTTACCTGCGCACTTTATTTGTCCAGGGAGCACGTTCTGTGATGATTGGTGTGAAAAATAAACAAGATCCCTTCAGTCGTTGGGTTAGCTCACTGATTAATCGACGAGGTTACTAGTGGTTAGATAAGCTAACTAACTTGAATTCTGGATAAATTAGTTGAACATTTCTGCGAGTGTAATGAACTCATTTCAACCACTTAAAAGCTGTGCCAAAATTGAGGTGTGGGGGGAGGGAGCCTCACACAGATTTCCGATATAATATTAGGTGAAGATGATTTGATCGGTTCGGCACGGATGTGGGATACAATTGCCTTGAATGTGGGCATATGATTACTTATATAACCTCAGTTTTGTTTAAGGTAACCGATAGTTTTCGGATCCGATTCAGCTCACGATCCCCAGCCCAATGGGTTAACTCGAAATCCTGAATTTGTAGAATTTATAGAGGGGGTACGAAACAGCGCTGAGACACATGGGACTTATCGATTTCGATGACATGCATCTCATTGCTTTCCTTATGAATCAGAAACATCAGTGGATTCGAAATGTTTTACGAGCCTGCTACCTAGCCCTATTTATTAATGAATACCAAGATTTTTGATAATTTTAGTACTCGAAGTAAATAAGATTTCATAATTCCGCTACACATGGTTTTCTTCAACTCATTGTTATACATAGGGTTTTTGGTAGATAAGGTGTAGCGCCATTTTGGAAAGTTATTTACATGTATCTTAATAGTGGGAGTTCCTCAAGTTGGTAGCTATTCATAGCTGATTATACTTATACTAGCATGCCCGATTTACTTATGAACGTTAGAGAATATTTATGGAATCGAACAACAAACAATCGGATGAAAAAGACGCTGGCTATCTTTTATCGTATTTAGATGATGTCCTAATTCCTGCATCTGAAGAGTTTTTTAGCTTGCTCAACGAAAATAGTGTGAATCTGCATCATGTTTTTTCGTTTAACGCGATTTTAGCCCATGCTGTTGACTATATGCTGTTCATTGCAAAGAAAAAGACCAGTACCAATAGAAAGTGTTTCATAAAAAGCTTCGATGAGCGATATGCAGTAGATGGATGCAGCCACATAAACAATAAATTTGCACTTCTGGATGCGGTCAACAATTCATTTAAGCACGTCGAACTAGATAAGAGTAGATATAAGCATCTCACAGAGCAGTATGGAGATCTTTCTTTCCATAGCCTTAAGCCTGATCAAGGGAAGGTATTTTTTGACATGCCATCATACAGGTTTGACTATTCAAGGGTGGTTCTAAGACCTATTGCTGCAATTTTCAATTGTGATCTAAAAAGCATAGATGATATTGACGACTTTATTAATGGAAGGAGATGTGGGAGTACTGGGTACGGTCATTTCGATTATGACTGCGAAGCGCACAATGCCATTGATAGGATGATCGATTATTGTAATCCGGAATGTATGGACTGCGGTGAAAGTGGGGATAGTTGTGATTGCTCAAGTTTTACCTATGGTAGAGAAGGGGGACAGTTCAACCCCAATATAGATCAAAACTTCGATTTTGAAGATGTTATGTCCAATGTTAGTGGAACAAGAGAATGGAGCAAATGAAATTGATTGATCTACACTAATGAAGGGATTTAAAGAAATGGCTCTGTATTAAAATACCACTGTGAACTTAATGTCCCATTGATTTAATTTAACATAAGATACGTTAGGCGTACTTTGGTTATTACACCAATATAGTAATGTCACTTTTAACCCATTTAGTGCTGTCATCTCTTGGTGCGTTACCGAGAAGATGGTCCGCTTGGAATGACGAGTCGACGTCGTGGAAAGCCCAGTAACAATCAGTTGCCTGATGGTCTGGTCGCATATGCTCTGAACATAATCCGCGAGCGTTATAACGATTTTGGACCTACGCAGGCATGTGAAAAGCTTGCTGAGCAGAATGATGTTTATCTTTCAAAAGAGACAGTTCGAACATTTATGGTTAAAGCTGGTCTGTGGGTCCCACGCAAGCAACGAGCACCAAAAATCCAGCAACCTCGTTCAGCTAAAGGCCGTGTAGAACGTACTCATTTAACTCTTCAAGATTGCCTCGTTAAGGAGTTCAGACTCAAAGGTATCAGTATATGGATGATGCCAATGCTTTTGTTGATGAGTTTATGGACGATTATAATCGTCGTTTCGCTACAGCATCTCGACATGATTTTGATGTTCACCGTCCACTCGATATAGATGACTATTTTAATAGTATTTTTACTTGGCGAGAACCACGAAGAATATCAAAATCGCTGACAGTTCAATATGATAAAATGCTTTACTTAATTGAAGACAATGAAATCAGCCGTAAAGCAATCGGAAAATATATCGATGTTTGGCACTATCCTGATGGTCGAAAGGAACTTCGGTTAAACGGCGTCATCCTTCCCTACTCTATCTACGATAGACTCTCTGAAATTGGCCAGA
The DNA here is from genome assembly GCF_026153155.1 of Photorhabdus aballayi. Classification (NCBI taxonomy): domain Bacteria; kingdom Pseudomonadati; phylum Pseudomonadota; class Gammaproteobacteria; order Enterobacterales; family Morganellaceae; genus Photorhabdus; species Photorhabdus aballayi. The sequence goes on from NZ_JAPFCD010000063.1 coordinate 27,913, forward strand.
GAGCAATTGTTGATAATAAACTTTTAGGACGTACTTTAGAGTTTATTAAATTGGTACAAGATAAGCGCGATAATAACTA